>JAFAMT010000001.1 GCA_019233085.1 Herbaspirillum sp. | reverse complement strand
GGCGGCATAGCAGCAGGCAATGTCGCCGGGACGCCGGTCCACCAGCTGGTAGGGCAGCGTCCTGCCGCAAGCCTTCTCGAAGGCCGCCAGCATTTCCAGTACGCTGTTGCCGCGCCCGGTGCCCAGGTTGTAGACCTGCACACCCGGCCCCTGCTCCAGCTTGCGCAGCGTCTTCAGGTGGCCCAGCGCCAGGTCGACCACGTGGATGTAGTCGCGCACGCCAGTGCCATCGGGCGTGGGATAGTCGCTGCCATAGACCGACAATGCAGCGCGACGCCCGTCGGCCACTTGTGCGATGAAGGGCAGGAGATTGTTGGGAATGCCGCTGGGGTCCTCACCGATGAGCCCACTTTCATGCGCGCCCACCGGATTGAAGTAGCGCAACAGCGCGATGCGCCAGCTCGGGTCGGCCACATGCAGATCGCCCAGGATCTGCTCCACCATCAGCTTGCTGCGTCCATAGGGATTGGTGGCCGAGAGCGGGAAGGCCTCGGTGATGGGCACGCTGGCCGGGTCGCCGTACACCGTCGCCGAGGAGCTGAAGACAATGCTCTTGACGCCATGCGCGGCCATCGCCTCGAACAGCACATTGCTACCGCTGACATTGTTGTCGTAGTAGCGCAGCGGCTGGGCCACCGACTCGCCGACGGCCTTGAGGCCGGCAAAGTGGATCACGGCATCGATGCGATGGCGCGTGAAGATGTCGTCCAGCAAGGCGCGGTCGCGGATATCCCCTTCGATGAAGAGCGGCCGCTGGCCGCAGATCTGCCCTACCCGGTCCATCACGCTGGCGCGGCTGTTGCTGAGGTTGTCCAGCACCACCACGGCATAGCCGGCATGGATGAGCTCGACGCAGGTATGCGAACCGATGTAGCCGGCACCGCCGGTGACGAGAATCGTGGCTTGGGTCATGTGAGGTCCTTTTCCAGAAAATCTGCCTGGCCAGGGGCGGCTGCACGTCGGATCACCCGTGCCGGCGCACCTACGGCGGTGGCGCCCGGCGGCACGTCATCGAGCACCACCGACATGGCCCCTACCTTGCTGCCATCGCCCAGGTGCACCGCGCCCAGCACCTGCGCATAGGCGCCCAGCTCGACATCGTCACCGAGGACCGGTACCGGACCGCCTTCGCGCCGGTTGCCGATGGTCACGCCCTGGCGCAGCGTGCAGCCCGCCCCGATCACGACGTCGCCATGCAGGAAGATATTGCCGAAGTGCCAGATGCGCAGACCGGGGCCTATCCTGGCCGTGCGCGGCAGGCTGATGCCGAAGACGGTTTCCACCAGGCGAAAGGCCAGCCAGTAAAAGAGGTTGGCGATCTTCTTGCCCAGCCCGGCCGGACGCGCCTCGATACGGCGGCCCCAGCGATAGATCCAGATCGCCCAGATCGATTGTTCCTTGAGGAAGGGGCGGCGCATGTCGTAGCGCCGCAGGTCGGCTTCCCAATCGGGATCTCTGCTCATCAAGGTCTCTCGTCAGACAGGTCGGAAATTTGGTGAACAGGCTGGCCGGTGAGTCATTAGAGTCATTGCACCGGCGCGCCATCTGATCAACAGAGCGGGGATAGGAAGAAAAGTTCGTATTGCAAAGCAAAAATAAACAGCCACTGGCTGCTTGCCTGCCCGATTGCGGGCCATGTGCAGCGCAACATGTCGTCGCTTGCGCGGCTGAGGAACTTTGTGCCGGCTTTGCCACCCTCAGTCACGGAGCGGGGCCGTAGCGCGGGCCTGCAGACCGTCCCTTACGCGATTGCCGTCCACCAGAGACCACCCGATGAACATTGCCTATCTCATCCTGGCCCACAACAATCCCAAGCTGCTGGAACGCATGATGCGACAGCTGGACGGCCCGCATGTCAGCTTCTTCCTGCATATCGACCGCAAGGCCGATCTCACGCCCTTCCTCGGGCTGGCCGAGCGCTTTCCCCGCCTGCACTTCTGCCGCGAGCGGGTCGATGGTGCCTGGGGTCATTTCTCGCTGGTGGAGGCCACGCTGCGCCTCATGCGCCTGGCCATGCACACCCTGGCCACGCCCGACCGGCTCGTGCTGCTCAGCGGCGCCACCCTGCCGGTGCAGCCGGCCAGCTACATCGAGGATTTCTTCGGCCGCCATGGCGAGGCCAACTTCATGGATGCCTTCGCCATGCCCAACGAGCAATACGGCAAGAGCCTGGGCCGCCTGGAACACTACTGGATACGCCGCAGCCCGCCCCTGCACCGCTATCGCTGGATGCTGCAGGACTTCATCAATGCCTGGCTGCCCAGGCGCAACTTCCGGCGCGCCTTCGGCGCCCTGCAACCCGCCGCGGGCTCCCAGTGGTGGGCCATCACTGGCCTGGCTTGCCAGACCATCCTCGACTTCGTCGATGCCCATCCGCGCTTTGTGCGCTTTTGCCGGCACACCGATTGCCCGGACGAATTCTTCTTCCAGACCATCCTGTGGAATTCGCCGCTGCGGCAGAGCTTGCGGCCTGGCATCACCTATACCAACTGGGTGCCGGGCAAGATGAGCCCCGAAACCATCACCACCGACTACCTGCCCCATTTCGCCCAGGAGGTGGTGTTGAACTCGCCGCACAACAACAGTCCGCTGCCACCCTCCGAGGTGCTGTTCGCCCGCAAGTTCGACGAGCAGCCGGCGGCCCTGCTGGACCAGCTGGAGCAGCTGCTGCAATCCAAGGCCCACGACCTGCCGCGCCCGGATGCGACGCAGGCGTTCAGGGAATCAGCCTGACCCAGCGCAAGCGGCCGGCTGCCTGCATGCCCTTGAGCTTGCCGATGGCATAGGCCAGCAGCACCGACAGCGCGGCCGTCACCAGGAACACCTTGCCGCCACCGAACTTGCCGTTGAGCTTGAAGGCCATCTCGAAGACGGGATGGAAGTAGTAGATGCGCGCCGACATCTGGTCGCGGTAGGCAATACGCACCTGGCGTGCGGCCAGGAACAGCACGGGTGCCACCACGATCAGGCTGGCGTAGAGATCGCGCGTCTGGTGGCCCCATAGGCGATCCCACAACAG
>JAFAMT010000323.1 GCA_019233085.1 Herbaspirillum sp. | reverse complement strand
AGGTCTCAAGCTGGAGATCGGCTTCATGGTCGACAGCCTGACCGCGATGATGATGTGCGTGGTGACCTTCGTGTCCCTGATGGTTCACATCTACACCATCGGCTACATGGCCGAAGATGAGGGCTACAACCGCTTCTTCTCCTACATCTCGCTGTTCACCTTCTCCATGCTCATGCTGGTCATGAGCAACAACTTCCTGCAACTGTTCTTCGGTTGGGAAGCCGTGGGCCTGGTGTCCTACCTGCTGATCGGTTTCTGGTACACCCGACCGACCGCCATCAAGGCCAACATGAAGGCCTTCCTGGTCAACCGTGTGGGTGACTTCGGCTTCATCCTGGGTATCGGCCTGCTGCTGGCCTACGCCGGTTCGATGAACTACACCGAAGTCTTCGCCAAGCGCGCCGAACTGGCCACGCTGACCCTGCCGGGTACCGACTGGATGCTGCTGACCGTGGCCTGCATCTGCCTGTTCGTGGGGGCCATGGGTAAATCGGCCCAGTTCCCGCTGCACGTCTGGCTGCCGGACTCGATGGAAGGTCCGACCCCGATTTCCGCGCTGATCCACGCCGCTACCATGGTGACGGCCGGTATCTTCATGGTCACCCGCATGTCGCCGCTGTTCGAACTGTCCGATACCGCACTGTCCTTCATCCTCGTGATCGGTGCCATCACGGCGCTGTTCATGGGCTTCCTGGGCACCATGCAGAACGACATCAAGCGCGTCGTGGCCTACTCCACGCTGTCGCAGCTGGGTTACATGACTGTCGCCCTGGGCGCGTCGGCCTACTCGGTGGCGGTGTTCCACCTGATGACCCACGCCTTCTTCAAGGCGCTGCTGTTCCTGGGTGCTGGCTCGGTCATCATCGGCATGCACCACGACCAGGACATGCGCAACATGGGCGGCCTGCGCAAGTACATGCCCATCACCTGGATCACGTCGCTCTTGGGTTCGCTGGCCCTGATCGGTACGCCGTTCTTCTCCGGCTTCTACTCCAAGGATTCGATCATCGAAGCTGCTGCCGAGTCGCACCTGCCGGGTTCGGGCTTTGCCTACTTCGCCGTGCTGGCCAGCGTCTTCGTGACTGCCTTCTACTCGTTCCGCATGTACTTCATGGTCTTCCATGGCAAGGAACGTTTCGGCCAGGCCCACGCCCATGATGACCACCATGCTCCGGCTGCCGCCCACGGCGTGCATGACGATCACGCTCATGATGCCCACGACGACCACGGCCATGACGAGCACCACCATGGTCTGGCTCCGGGCCAGAAGCCTCACGAGTCGCCGCTGGTGGTGACCCTGCCGCTGATCCTCTTGGCCATCCCCTCGGTCATCGTCGGTTTCTTCGCGATCGCACCGATGCTGTATGGCGACTTCTTCAAGGGCGTGATCTTCTTCGGTGAAAACCACAAGGTCATGGAAGAACTGGCCCATGAGTTCCACGGCCCGGTAGCCATGGTGACCCATGCCTTCACCAGCGCGCCGCTGTGGCTGGCCATCGCCGGTGTGGCCGTGGCCTACTACTGCTACATGATCAACCCGCGCGTGCCGGCCTGGTTCAAGGAAAAGTTCAGCATCATCTACACCATCCTGGACAACAAGTACTACATGGACAAGTTCAATGAAGTCGTCTTCGCCGGCGGTGCACGCCTGCTGGGCAGCGGCTTGTCCACCGTGGGCGACCGCGGCCTGATCGACGGCCTGTTCGTCAACGGCAGCGCCAAGGTCGTCGGCTGGTTCTCGAAATTCACGCGTCTCTGGCAGTCCGGTTACATCTATCACTATGCATTCGTGATGATCATCGGGGTGCTGGGTTTCCTGGTGTGGTTCATGCCGTTCCCGTTCGCCAAATAAGCTGTCCGAGTAGATAACAACCATGATGCAGTCAACATTTCCCATCCTGAGCCTCGCGATCTGGGTACCGATCGTCTTCGGCATCCTCGTCCTGGCACTGGGCCGCGACAGCAATCCGGGCCTGGCCCGCTGGCTGGCGCTGTTCGGTTCGCTGGTCGGCCTGGTCGTTACTTTCCCTCTGATCCAGCATTTCGATCCGCTGGCGCACGGTTACCAGTTCGTCGAAAAGACACCCTGGATCGACCGCTTCAACATCAGCTACTTCCTCGGCCTGGACGGCATCTCGCTGTGGTTCGTGCCGCTGACGGCCTTCATCACGGTCATCGTGGTGCTGGCCGGCTGGGTGGTGATCCAGAAGCGCGTGGCCCAGTACATGGGCGCCTTCCTGATCCTCTCGGGCATCATGGTCGGCGTCTTCTCATCGCTGGACGCGATGCTGTTCTACGCCTTCTTCGAAGCGACCCTGATCCCGATGTTCATCATCGTGGGTGTCTGGGGCGGCGACAACCGCGTGTATGCGGCCTTCAAGCTGTTCCTCTACACGCTGCTGGGCTCGCTCTTGATGTTGATCGCGCTGATCTACCTGTACTACGTGTCCGGTGGCAGCTTCGATATCCCGACCTGGCACCAGGTGCCGCTGTCAATGCTGGAACAGAAGATCCTGTTCTTCGCCTTCCTGGCCGCCTTCGCGGTGAAGGTGCCGATGTGGCCGGTGCACACCTGGCTGCCCGACGCCCACGTGCAGGCGCCCACCGGTGGCTCCATCGTGCTGGCTGCGATCATGCTGAAGCTGGGTGCCTACGGTTTCCTGCGCTTCTCGCTGCCGATCCTGCCTGATGCCAGCCACGCGCTGTCCGGCTTCATGATCTTCCTGTCGCTGGTGGCCGTGATCTATATCGGTCTGGTGGCCCTGGTGCAGCAGGATATGAAGAAACTGGTGGCCTACTCGTCGATCGCCCACATGGGCTTCGTCACCCTGGGCTTCTTCGTCTTCAACGACATGGCAGTGCAGGGCGGCATCGTGCAGATGATTTCGCACGGCTTCGTCTCCGGCGCCATGTTCATGTGTATCGGCGTGCTGTACGACCAGATGCACACCCGCGATATCGCCCAGTACGGCGGTGTGGTCAACAAGATGCCGCGCTTTGCCTTCTTCTTCATCCTGTTCTCGCTGGCCAACTGCGGCCTGCCGGCCACTTCCGGTTTCGTCGGCGAATTCATGGTGATCCTGGGCGCGGTGAAGTTCAACTTCTGGATCGGCCTGCTGGCGGCGACCGCCCTGATCCTGGGTGCGGCCTACTCGCTGTGGCTGGCCAAGCGCGTGATCTTTGGCGCGGTGGCCAATCACCACGTGGCCGAGCTGGTCGATGTGAATGCCCGTGAATTCCTGATCCTGGGCCTGCTGGCCATTGCCACCCTGGTCATGGGTCTGTATCCGGCCATCATCACCGACAGCATCCAGACCTCGGTGACCGACCTGCTGCAGCATGTGGCGGTCTCCAAGATCAATTGATCGCGCAGTAAAGATGTGAAGGGCGGGGCGCTTGCGTCCCGCCGACAAAGAAGCTGGGCAACAACGAGTAACGAGACGAGCCGGTGTGACATTGCCGGTCGGGCGGCGCGACGGGAAGTCGCGACACAAGCGGGCGAACACAAGCGGTAGTAACTAAATGAATAACATGAATCTGATCCCTGTCTATCCGGAAATATTTCTGCTGATCGCGACTTCCGCGATCCTGCTGATCGATATGTTCCTGCCGGAAGCCAAGCGCGTCATCACTTACCTGCTGTCACTGGCGGTTTTGGTGGTGTGTGCGGTACTGACCTTCGGCGACCTCAACAGCGGTGCCACGGTCTACACGTTCAACAACATGTTCGTGTCCGATCCGCTGGCCAACCTGTTGAAGCTGTTCACCTACCTGGGTGTCGGCGTGACGCTGATCTACTCCCGCCAGTACAACACCGCACGCGGCATCACCGGTGGCGCGCTGGGTGGCGAATACTACGCACTGGCCCTGTTTGCCCTGCTGGGCCAGATGGTCATGATCTCCGGCAACAGCTTCCTGTCCATCTACCTGGGCCTGGAACTGATGTCGCTGTCGCTGTACGCCCTGGTGGCCCTGCGCCGTGACAACGCCGCTTCCACCGAAGCCGGCATGAAGTACTTCATCCTGGGTGCACTGGCCTCCGGTTTCCTGCTGTACGGCATGTCCATGCTCTACGGTTCCACCGGTGGTTCGCTGGAACTCAACGAAGTCTTCCGCGCCATCGTCTCCGGTACCGTTGACCGCACCCCGCTGGTGTTCGGCATCGTGTTCGTGGTGGCCGGCCTGGCCTTCAAGCTGGGTGCCGTTCCCTTCCACATGTGGGTGCCTGACGTCTACCAGGGTTCGCCGACGCCCGTGACCCTGCTGCTGGGTGCCGCACCGAAGCTGGCAACCTTCGCCATCACCTTCCGTCTGCTGGTCGAAGGCATGCTGCCGCTGGCCGTGGACTGGCAGCAGATGCTGATGGTGCTGGCCGTGCTGTCCATCATCCTGGGCAACGTCACCGCCATCGCACAGAGCAACATCAAGCGCATGCTGGCCTACTCGACCATCTCCCACATGGGCTTCATGCTCTTGGGCATGATGTCGGGCGTGGTCGACGGTAACCTGTTCTCGGCCGTCAACGCCTACAGCTCCTCGCTGTTCTATGCGCTGACCTACGTGATCACCACCCTGGGTTCCTTCGGCGTGATCATCCTGCTCTCGCGTGCCGGTTTCGAAGCCGACACCCTGGACGACTTCAAGGGCCTGAACCAGCGTAGCCCCTGGTTTGCCGCCGTGATGATGATCCTGATGTTCTCGCTGGCCGGTATCCCCCCGCTGGTGGGCTTCTACGCCAAGCTGTCGGTGCTGCAGGCTGCCATGGCCACCGGCCAGATCTGGCTGCCGGTGCTGGCCGTGATCTTCTCGCTCATCGGTGCCTTCTACTACATCCGCGTGGTCAAGGTCATGTACTTCGATGAACCGACCGATTCCAGCAAGATCGTCGCCACGCCTGAAATGCGCGTCGTGCTGAGCCTGAACGGTATCGCTGCACTGGCCATCGGCCTGTGGCCGGGTCACCTGATGGATGCCTGCACCAACGCCATCGTCACCACGCTGGCGACCTTCCTCAGCAAGGTCGTCGCCTAAGGGGACAGGGGAATGAACATTTCCCTGTTCAGCTGGGTTGTCATCCTGTTGGCCGCGCTTGCGGCCAATTTGCCTTTCTTCAACCAGCAACTGTTTGCCCTGATCCCGCTGAAAAAGGATGCCGCCTGGGTCAAGCCGGTCTGGGTGCGCCTGATCGAACTGCTGCTGCTGTACTTCGTGGTCGGCCTGGTAGCACGCCAGCTCGAAGCCGGCGTTGGCAATGTCTTTTCGCAGGGCTGGGAATTCTATGCCGTCACCGGCTGTCTGTTCCTGGTGCTGGCTTTTCCGGGTTTCGTGCTGCGCTACCTGCGCAAGACCCACGCCTGACAGGCGCTAGCCGCACACGGTGCCGGTCCCGGTGACCGGCTCCTGCTGACAACAGGCGACGTCGCCACGGCGCCGTGCTGTTGTTCTCCTCCCCATTACTCTTTCCTCGATCACCCCATGGACGCCCATCTCAAAGAGACGCAGAAAGACAGCCGCCGGGTCTACGAAGGCCATTTCCTCAAGGTCCAGCAAGACACCATCGTCCTGCCCAACGGCAGGGAAGCCAAGCGCGAGTACATCAAGCATCCAGGTGCGGTTGCCGTGCTGCCGCTCTTCGAGGATGGCAGCGTGCTGATGGAACGCCAGTTCCGCTATCCGCTGGATCGGGTGTTCATCGAATTCCCCGCTGGCAAGATCGATCCGGGTGAGGATACCCTGGACTGCGCCAAGCGCGAGCTCAAGGAAGAGACGGGCTACACGGCCAGCGATTGGCAGTATGTCTGCACCATCCACAATGCCATCGCCTATTCGGATGAGCACCTGGTGCTCTATGTGGCGCGCGGCCTCACGGAAGGGGAGCGGCAACTCGACGAGGGCGAGTTCCTGGACATCTACAAGGCACCGCTGGCAGAACTGCTGGAGCAGGTGCGCAATGGCCAGATCACGGACGTGAAGACGGTGATCGGCGTGTTCTGGCTGGAAAAGATCGTCAACGGTAGCTGGACGCCGCCTGAGCGTCCCGCCGGTATCTGATCTGCTGATCCTGGCCCGCAGTGTAAAAAAGCCGCATCGTCTTCCGATGCGGCTTTGTTTTTTCGGCTTGGCTTACATGCCCGAGTAGTTCGGCCCGCCACCGCCCTCGGGCGTGACCCAGACGATGTTCTGGGTCGGGTCCTTGATGTCGCAGGTCTTGCAATGCACGCAGTTCTGGGCATTGATCTGCAGGCGCTCGCTGTTGTCCTCGTTCTTGACGAACTCGTACACCCCTGCCGGGCAGTAGCGCGATTCCGGGCCGGCGTACTTGGCCAGGTTGACCTGCACCGGTACGTTCTTGTCCTTGAGCGTGAGGTGAGCGGGCTGGTCTTCACCGTGGTTGGTGTTGGAAATGAACACCGACGAGAGGCGGTCGAAGGTCAGCTTGCCGTCCGGCTTGGGATAGGCGATCGGCGCATAGTTGGCCGCTGGTTTCAGGCACTCATGGTCCGCATGCGTATGGCGCAAGGTCCAAGGCGCTTTGCCGCCGAAGAGCACCTGGTCGATGCCCACCAGCAGCGTGCCGGTGACCAGGCCACGGCTCATGGAAGGCTTGAAGTTGCGGGCCTTGTGCAATTCTTCCTTTAGCCAGGAGGCTTCGAAGGCGGCCGGATAGGCGGCCAGTTCATCGGACTGGCGACTTTCGCCCAGCGCCTGGAAGGCTGCCTCGGCCGCCAGCATGCCGCTCTTGATGGCGGCGTGGCTGCCCTTGATGCGCGAGGCATTGAGGAAGCCAGCATCGCAGCCCAGCAGCGCACCACCCGGGAATACCAGCTTGGGCAGCGATTGCACGCCGCCGGCGGTGATGGCGCGGGCACCATAGGACAGGCGCTTGCCGCCCTCGAAGAACTTGCGGATCTCGGGGTGGGTCTTGTAGCGCTGGAACTCTTCAAACGGCGACAGGTAGGGATTCTCGTAAGCCAGGCCCACCACATAGCCTACCGCCACCTGGTTGTTCTCCAGGTGATACAGGAAGGACCCGCCGTAGGTGTCGTTGGCCAGCGGCCAGCCGGCGGTGTGGATCACCAGGCCGGGCTGGTGCACTTCGGGCTTCACTTCCCACAATTCCTTGATGCCGATGGCATAGGTCTGCGGATCGCGGCCGGCATCCAATTTGTATTTGGCGATCAACTGCTTGCCCAGGTGACCGCGCGCGCCTTCGGCAAAGAAGGTGTACTTGGCGTGCAGCTCCATGCCCAGCTGGAATTCGGGGCCGGGCTCGCCTTCCTTGTTGATGCCCAAGTTGCCGGTGGCGACACCCTTGACCGAGCCATCGTCGTGATAGAGGATCTCGGCGGCGGGGAAGCCCGGGAAGATTTCCACGCCCAGCGCTTCGGCCTGCTGGCCCAGCCAGCGGGTGACGTTGGACAGCGAGATCACGTAGTTGCCATGATTCTGGAAACAGGTCGGTAGCAGCCAGTTGGGCGTCTTGTAGGCCTTGGTGGCGGAGAGGAACAGGAAACGGTCTTCGGTCACCGGTGTATCCAGCGGCGCGCCTTGCTCCTTCCAGTCGGGGATCAGTTCGCTCAGGGCACGCGGATCCATGACTGCGCCGGAGAGGATGTGGGCGCCGACCTCGCTGCCTTTTTCCAGTACGCAGACCGACACCTCCCGGCCTTGCTGGGCCGCCAGCTGTTTTAGGCGAATGGCCGCCGACAGGCCGGCGGGGCCGCCGCCGACGACGACCACGTCATATTCCATGGATTCGCGTGGGCCGTATTGATCTAGCAAGTCTTGAGATGAAGTCATGGGTGTCCCGTGTTATATGAACTGCCTGTTTTTCGAACGATCGTGCTATTGTTAAGTATTTTTCGAAGGAACGCTAGTGGTCATGACGTTTTTGGCGTCATTTTTATGCGTTCGCATCTGAAGCCCGGTGCCGCGCGCAGTGCTGGATGCGGCGTCGATGGGCTGCGAGGAATGCCGCGTATTCTATTGGATTTTGCCAACACAGCCTCATACCGTATTGGCTTGTATTGATAACCAGATGTTATGCAGTGCAGCAAAGTGCGACAGGAAGTGCATCAGGGACACACCGCCAGACGCATTGTCCGCATGAAAAAAATTGCAGTCATTGATGAATCAAACAGGGAAAGAAAGCACATGAATAGTCATCACGAGCAGGCGCCCAAGTCGTTGTATGTCTCCCGGCAGACCATCCGCTGGGGGGACATGGATGCATTTGGCCATGTCAACAACACCGTCTATTTCCGTTTCATGGAGCAGTGTCGCATCGAGTGGCTGGAGGAGGTCTTCGGCCCCACCATCGCAGGCGAGGAAGGCCCTGTGATCGTCAATGCGCACTGCAATTTCCGGCGCCAGATGAAGTATCCGGCCAGCATCGTGGTCCAGATGTTCGCCGGGCACCTGGGGCGCACGAGTGTGGAAACTACGTACGTCATCCGGGACGCTGGCGAT
>JAFAMT010000302.1 GCA_019233085.1 Herbaspirillum sp. | reverse complement strand
TTCCACACCGGTCAGCGCAAACATGGGCAGGTAGACGATCATGATGATCAGCTGGCCGAACAACAAGGGCCGGCGCGCCTCCCTGGCGGCGGCGAAGACTTCGTGGAAGCGTTCGTTGCGTGTGAGCGGGCGGCCATGGTGTTGTTGCGCGTGCGCCAGCCGGCGCACGCAGTTTTCCACGATCACCACGGCGCCATCGATGATGATGCCGAAGTCCAGCGCCCCCAGGCTCAGCAGGTTGGCGCTGACCTTGTTGGAGACCATGCCGGTGAAGGTGAACAGCATCGCCAGCGGAATCACCATGGCCGTGATGATGGCCGCGCGGATATTGCCCAGGAAGACGAACAGCACCGCAATGACCAGCAACGCGCCCTCGACCAGGTTCTTCTTCACCGTGGCAATGGCGCGGTCCACCAGCACGGTGCGGTCGTAGACGGTGATGGCTTGCACGCCCTCGGGCAGGCTGCGGTTGATCTCGCGCATCTTCTTGTCGACCGCTTGCGAGACCGTGCGGCTGTTCTCGCCGATCAGCATGAAGACGGTGCCCAGCACCACCTCGCGGCCATTCTCGGTCGCCGCGCCGGTGCGCAGTTCGCGCCCGGCGCCGACCTCGGCCACGTCGCGGATGCGGATGGGCACTCCGCGCACATTGGCCAGCACGATATTGCCGATGTCGTCCATGGAGCCGACCTGGCCCGGGGCGCGGATCAGGTATTGCTCGCCACGGCGCTCGATGTAGCCGGCGCCGACATTGCTGTTATTTTTTTCCAGCGCCTTGATGATGCTGTCCATGGTCATACCATAGGAGGCCAGCCGCTCGGCCGACGGCGCCACCAGGAACTCGCGGGCGTAACCGCCGATGGTATTGATCTCGGTCACGCCCGGCACCAGGCGCAGCTGCGGCTTGATGACCCAGTCCTGGATCTCGCGCAGGTCGCTGGGGCCGTAGGGCGTGCCATCGGGTTTGCGGGCGTCCTCGCGGGCTTCCACGGTCCACAGGTAGATCTCGCCCAGGCCGGTGGAGATCGGCCCCATGACCGGATCGATGCCACCGGGCAGCTGGCTCCTGGCCTGCTGCAGGCGTTCGTTGACCAGCTGGCGGGCGAAGTAGATGTCGGTGCCGTCCTTGAAGATCACCGTCACCTGCGACAGGCCGTAGCGCGACAGCGAGCGTACCTGTTCCAGCTGCGGCAGGCCCGACATGGCCGTCTCCAGCGGATAGCTGATGCGCTGCTCGGTTTCCAGCGGCGAGTAGCCGGGGGCGGAGGTATTGATCTGGACCTGCACGTTGGTAATGTCGGGCACGGCGTCGATGGGCAGCTTCTGGTAGCTGTAGACCCCATAGGCGCCCATGCCCAGCACCGCCAGCAGGACCAGCCATCGGTGCTCGATGGCGAAGCGTATGATGCGTTCAAACATGATCGTGGTCTCTCAGAGTGGAGTGGTGGCGCGATGGCCTTCAAAGGGCATCAATGGCTGTGTTCGGCCGCGCCCTTGCCCAGTTCGGCCTTGAGCGCGAAGCTGCCGGTGCCGGCAACCTTGTCGCCGGCCTGCAGCCCGGCCAGGATCTCGACGAACTTGCCGTCACTGCGGCCGGTGCGCACCGGCTGCGCCTTGAAGCCGTCGGCCACGCGCACGAAGACCACGCTCTTGCCTTCTATCGTCTGCAGGGCATCGGCCGTCACCGCCACCGGCACCTCGGTGGCCTGGCTCATCACATCGACCGAGACGAACAGGCCGGGACGCCAGCTTTCCTGCGGATTGGGCAACACCACGTGGGCGCGCGCGGTACGGGTCTGCTCGCCGATCAAGGCGCCGACATAGGCAATCTTGCCGCTGGCCGTGGCCTCGAAGGCGGTGGCGCGCACCACCGCGCGTCCACCCACGTGGACCTGTTGCAAGTCCTTGGGCGAGACGATGATCTCGGCCCAGACCGTGGAGAGGTCGGAGATCAGGAAGGCATTGGCATCCTCGCGCACGACCTCGCCCAGGCCCAGGTGCTTCTCGACGATGGTGCCGTCGAAGGGGGCGCGGATTTCGTAGCGGTTGAGTCCGCCTGTGCTACCAGCCACGCCGATGGCCTGCAGCTTCTGGCTGGCATTGCGCACGGCCAATTCGGCTTCCTGCAAGGCCAGCCGGGCTTGCTGGTAGTCCTGTTCGGCGGAGATCTTCTGTTCCCAGAGTTGCTTCTCGCGTTGCCAGTTGCTGCGCGCCAGCACCAGCCGTTGCTGCGCGTTGATCAGTTCGGTCCGTTGTTCGGAGACCGTGCTGCTGCTGATGACGGCCAGTACCTGACCCCGCTTCACCTTCTGCCCCAGCTTGGCCGGGACCGACTCCACCACGCCAGCCACCTGCGGTACGACGTGGGCGGTGCGGTCCTCGTTGAAGCGGATCTCGCCGGGCAGTTGCAGGCCGCTCTCCAGGTTCGCCGGCGCGACCTGTGCCAGTACGATGCCGGCGGCGCTGATCTGCTCCTGGCTCAGGGCGATCTCGCCTTCTTCATCGTGATGTTCGCCCTCGTCCTTGCCCTTGCTCTCTTCGTGGCCGTGTTCTTCCTTCTTCTCATCCTGGTGCGTGCTGGCGGCCTCGGCCTTGGCTTGGGCGTCCTGGCCCTGCAGCAGGGTCCATCCCGACAGCAGGGCCGCGACGGCGATGATGGCTGCGATGGCGAGTTTCTGTTTGCTGCTCATATACGTTTTCATGTGCGTTCTCCGGTGCTTTTTCATTGCGGATGGGGGGGAGCAAGGGGGCCATTGCCGGCCAGGCGGTCCAGTTCGGCGCTGGCCTGGAAGGCGTTGGAGAGCGCCTTCCAGTACTGCGCCCGGGCCTGGAAATAGCTGCGCTGGGCATCCAGCACATCGAGGAAGGCGAACTTGCCCAGCGTGAAGCCGGTACGCGCGGCGAGATAGGCGCTTTGCGCACCGGGCACGATGTCTTCGCGCAGGGCTTGCGCTTCCTGGCGGGCATTGCGCAGCCGCTCGTAGGCCTGGGCGGCATCGTTGTGCAGTTGCAGCTCGACGATGGCCTGCTCGTCACGGGCCTTGTCGACACGCTTCAAGGCTTCCAGCTCATTGCCGCGATTGCTGTCGAACACCGGGATCGGCACCGAGAAGCCGACCACCCACATGTTGCGGGCGGCCTCTTCGTCGCGCTTGTTGCCCAGGCTCAGGGTGAGGTCGGGCACGCGCTTGCTGCTTTCGATGCGCGCCAGCGCCTGGCGCCGTTCCACTTCCAGGCGTGCCATCTGCACGGCCGGGCCGTTGGCCACACGCGCGGTGAGGGTGGCGATATCGGGCAGGGGCGGCAGCATCTCCGTGTCGATGTCGGCCAGCGCCGCGCCGGGGTCGGTGGCACCCCACAGGCTGGCCAATTGCCGGCGCGCCAGCGTCACGTCGCTGTCGGCCTGGCTGGCTTCCAGCCGCGCGTTGGAGAGGGCTACTTGCGAGCGCGTCTGCTCCACCGGAGAGACCTTGCCGGCCCGCACCCGGCGCGCCGTCATGTCGGCGGCGGTCTGCGCCAGCGTGACCAGGTCGCGCGCCAGTTGCTGGCGTTCCATGGCCAGTGCCGCCTCGTGGAAGGCCGCCGTCACGCGCGCATGCAAGGCGCTGCGCTGGCTGGCAAGTTCCAGGACGGCCATGTCGCGGGTCCGTTGTGCCGCCGCGATGCGGGCGCTGCGCTTGCCACCCAGTTCGATGGGCTGGTTGACCTGATAGGTGATGGTGCGGCTGGCCTTGCGGGTGTCTTCCATGAGGGCGGAAAACTCCGGATTGGGCCGGGCGCCGGCCTGTTCGAGGCTGGCATCGAGGGCTTCGATTTCCTTCCGGGCGGCCGCCAGTGTGCGGTTGCCGCTATCGGCCAGTGCCAGCGCCGCGGACAGGGTCAGCCGCTGCGCCGTCTGGGCCTGCGGTGCGGAATCGGTCAATGCAATAGATGGGGTCGGTCCTTGTGCAAGGACCAGGCTGGGCGCGAGCAGGGCTAGCGCCAGCAGGTGGCTGTGCCGGTACATCGAATTCTCCAGTGAAGATGGGGGGAATCCGGCGAGAGCAGGTAAAGAATGGGTGTTCTCGCCGACCTAGGCGGCGAGCAGCCAGTTGGGCTTGTCGGGCCCGTCGGCGATGTGGGAGGCGGGATGGCGGGGGCTGGTGCAGAAAACCTCAAGCGATGTGCCGCCATGGTCACCCATGGACAGGTGCGGCCATTGCACCGATTTCATACCGGAGAACTGGCAGAGCGAACAGCCGCTGTCGGCTTCGCCGTTCTTGGCGTGCTCGCTGTCGGGCTGGGCCGCTTGCGCTGCGGGGTGTTCGTGATGCCCGGGGTGGGCTGGCGCGCTGCTGCGTTCGCCCTGGCAATAGCTCGCCATCGCCGCCCAGGAGAGCTGCAGCGGCAAGAGCAAGGCCAGGAAGAGGATGAGAGCGCGCATGGAAAACTCACGCGGCTACCGGCCGGTGAAGGCGGGTAGCCGCTGGGTGGAATACGGACCAACTGGTCGGCGCCGATTATGCCCCGTTGTACAGGGAAGAGTCAAAGGCCTGGTCCTGGGTGCTGCTGTCCTTGACCGAGGGCTTGGTCGCGCTGGCTTGCATCGGCTCGCCCAGGCGCGCGGCCTTGAGTTCGGCCATGACGTCGGCGCGGGTCTTGGTGCTGGTGAACTTGATGACCGGGTAGTTGTTGCGTGCGGAGAGGTTGGCCTGGTCGCGCGCGGCTTCGGTGGGTGCGGTCGACTGGGCGAAGGCGGACAGGGAGAAAGCGGCCACCAGGCTGCCGAGGATGAGGTGCGAAGTCTTCATGAGGATGCTCCTAAGGGGAAAGTGTTACAAAAGACGCCAGGCCACAGAGGGGATAATGCAGCTGGCACCGTCGACCGCCCTGCTGCCCGTGCTTGCCTGCGGCAGCGTCTGGCGTATCGTTGGAATGCATTCTAGGCGGCCGGTCCGCACAGAAAGATTGCCAAGTCATTACAGATTTGTAATGAATAGGCCTGCCCGGCTGGTTCACAATGGCAGCTTGTCCGCCAGGAATCCGATCATGCATATCTTGTTGGTAGAAGACGAGCCCAAGTCGGGCGACTATCTGCGTCGCGGCCTGACCGAGTCCGGCTTCGTGGTGGACTGGGTGCAGACCGGCGTGGATGGCCTGCACAATGCCCGCACGCTGGACTACAAGCTGATCATCTTGGATGTGATGTTGCCCGGCATGAATGGCTGGGACATCCTGCGCGAACTGCGCCGCACCCATGACACGCCGGTACTGTTCCTGACCGCCCGCGACGAGGTCGATGATCGCGTCAAGGGACTGGAGCTGGGGGCCGATGATTACCTGGTCAAGCCTTTCGCCTTCACCGAGCTGCTGGCGCGCGTGCGCACGCTGTTGCGACGCGGCCCCAGCCGCGAGGCCGATGTGATCGAGTATGACGATGTGGTGCTTGATGTGGTCCGCCGCAAGGCCACCCGCGCCGGCCATCGCATCGACCTGACCGCCAAGGAATTCGCGCTGCTGCATATGCTCATCCGCCGTCCCGGCGAGGTGCTCTCGCGTCCGCAGATTGCCTCGCAGGTGTGGGACATGAATTTCGACAGCGACACCAATGTCGTCGATGTCGCCGTGCGACGCTTGCGTGCCAAGCTCGACGACGGCTTCGACAAGAAGCTATTGCATACCGTCTGGGGCATGGGCTACGTCTTCGAGGCCAGGCAGTGAAGCAGCGCGCGCCCGCCTCGATGAACCTGCGCCTGGTGGTGCTGTTTGCGCTCTTGGCCATCGTCACCTTCGCCGGGTTTGGCAGCTACCTGTGCCATGCATTGCATATGCAACTGGAACGGCGCGACGACGAGGAGCTGGCCGGCAAGTGCCGCTCCATCAATCACCTGGTCGAGGATTCGGCCTCGCTGGAAGATATCCTGGCGCGGCGCCACCTGGTGCTGGACAACCTGAGCGGCCACGACCAGCTGCTGGTGCGCATCACCCGTGCTGATGGCAGCCCGCTGCTGGAAAGCCATGACCCCGAACGCGCAGCCCCGGGCATCGACCTGGGCAAGGTCGCCATCGGCGCATGGGACAGCATCCAGTCATGGCGACAGGGTGAGCAGCATGCCCGCTACATCGCCAGCAAGCCCGTGACCCGTTCCGGCGAGCAGGCCATCGTGCTGGTGGTGCGTGCGGCCTCGGATCGCATGATGCTGCTCTCCGAATACCGCTCTGACGTCTGGGTGGCCGCCAGCATCGGCACGGTGCTGGCGACGCTGCTCAGTTTCCTGTTCGTGCGCAGCGGCTTGCAGCCCTTGCGCATGATGGCCGCGCAGACGCGCGCCATTTCCGCCAACCGCCTCGATACCCGCCTTGACATCCAGGCCGCGCCGCAGGAGCTGCACGAGATCGTGGAATCCTTCAACGAGATGATGGACCGCCTCTCGGGCAGCTTCCAGCAATTGAGCCAGTTTTCCGCCGACCTGGCCCATGACCTGCGTACCCCGCTCAACAACCTTATGGTGCAGACCCAGGTGGCGCTGGGCAAGCCACGCCCGGTGGAGGAATACCAGTCCCTGCTCAGTTCCAATATCGAGGAGTACGAGCGCCTGTCGCGGATGATGGAGAGCATGCTCTTCCTGGCGCGGGCCGAGAATGCGCATGTGGTGTTGCAGGTCCAGGAGCTTGATGTCAGGGAGGAGCTGGGCAAGATCGCCGACTACTTCGAGGGCATCGCCGAGGATGCCCGGGTGCGCATCGCCATCCAGGGCAGCGGACGCATCCATGCCGACATGATGTTGTTGCGGCGGGCCGTGGGCAACCTGGTGGCCAATGCGATCCGCTACACGCCGCAGGACGGCGTCATTGCACTCACCGCCAGCGTGGTCGACGGGGCCACCGTCATCGAGGTTTCCAATCCCGGTAGCGGGATCCAACCCGCGCTGCAGGAGCGCATCTTCGACCGCTTCTATCGCGCCGATCCCTCGCGCAGCAGCGCCAGCGGTTCCAGTGGCCTGGGCCTGGCCATCGTGCGCTCCATCATGGGCTTGCATGGTGGGCAGGCCAGCGTGCGCAGCCTGCCAGGTGGACCTACGGTGTTCAGCCTGCGCTTTCCTCTGCCCTCTGCCGCGGTCGCTTCCTCTCCCCTTGTTCGACCGGGTCGTGCGGGCAAGCCGGCAGGCAATCTAGTCGGGTGACTTTGGCTCGTCGCTGGGCAAGGACAGCAGCGTATGACGCAGCAGGTCGGGTAATTCCATTTCAAGGGCCTGGGCGAGGGCCTCCATGTTGTCCACGGAGATGTTGCGATCCCCGCGTTCAACTTCGCTCAGGTAGGTACGGCTGATGTCGGCCCGGAAGGCCAGTTCTTCTTGTGACATCTCTTTCAGCCGGCGAACTCTCCTGACATTCTGTCCGAAGATGATGCGGGCGCTCGGTGGAGTCTCGGTATTTTTCATGAGCGCAAGGATCCGGTGGCTGGAGAAGATGGTCGATTAGCTACAATTAATAAGGCACATACTATCCGTGACAAACATTTATACCCGCTAATCTGCCGTCGTTTAATCGTATTTGTTCGAGATTAATATCGTCAATTAATTGAGATATCCGCCGAAATCACGCTAGAAAAAGATCGAATCTTTTTGATATTCTTGGCCCCTACGGCAGGCCCGATGCGAGCCGCCCCGCGGCGGCCCGCCAGGAAGACGCAGCGGGTAGAGCGACCCGGGCGCCGCGGCGTCAAGCCCCCATTTCCTTGAGCGCCTTGCGCATGATCTTGCCGGTGGCCGTGGTCGGCAGGGCATCGACGAAGGCGATGACGCGCGGATATTCGTGCGCCGCCAATTGCGAGCGCACATGCTGTTGCAGTGCCGCCACCATCGCCGCATCCCCGGCATGGCCCTCCTTGAGCACCACGAAGGCCTTGACCACTTCGGTGCGCAACTCGTCGGCGATACCCACTACGGCCGCGATACGCACGGCCGGATGGCGCATGATGCACTCCTCGATCGGCGCCGGCCCGATGCGATAACCAGCGCTGGTGATGACATCGTCATTGCGGCCCAGGTAGCGGATATAACCGCCCTCATCCATGTTGCCCAGGTCGCCGGTGAGCAGGAAATCGCCGGCGAACTTTTCGCGCGTGGCTTCCTCGTTGCGCCAGTAATGCAGGAACATGACCGGATCGGGCGAGCGGATGGCGATATTGCCCACCGTCCCCGGCGCCACGATGTGGCCGTCGTCGTCGACGATCTGCACGTCGTGGCCCGGCACGGCGCGCCCCATGCTGCCTGAGGCGCTGGGATAGAGCCGCGAGGACGAGGACACCACCAGGTTGCACTCGGTCTGGCCATAGAATTCATTGATGGTCACGCCCAGCGCCTGGCGGCCCCAGGCAATGAGGTCATCGCCCAGTGTCTCGCCACCGCTGGCCACGCTGCGCAGGCTGAAGTCCCATTGCTCGCGCGGCGCAGGCGTGCTGCGCAACATCTTCAGTGCCGTCGGCGGGAAGAACACGTTGCGGATGCCATGCCGCGCCAGCAATCCGAATACCGCCTCGGCATCGAACTTCTCCAGACGCCTGGCCACCACGGCCACGCCATGGAATAGCGACGGCAGCAGCACATCGAGCAGGCCGCCGATCCAGGCCCAGTCGGCTGGCGTCCAGAAGCGGTCGCCGGGCTGGGGGAAGCTGTCGTGCGACACTTCCACGCCCGGCAGGTGGCCCAGCAGCACGCGATGGGCATGCAGCGCGCCCTTGGCCTTGCCGGTGGTGCCGGAGGTGTAGATGATCATGGCTGGATCATCGGCCAGCGTGGGCTGCGGCGTGAACAGCGACGGGGCCGCGTGCAGGCGATCCCAGAAGTCGGTGGTCTGCGGCAGCACGATGTCGGCAGGCTCGACGCAATAGATCACCTTCAGCTCCGGCAGCTCGCCGGCCAGGTAGACCTTTTCCATGCCGCTGGCATCGGTCACCAGCGCGGTGGCGCCGCTGTTTTGCAGGCGATAGGCAATGGCATCCGGGCCGAACAGGTAGAACAGCGGCACCGTGATGGCGCCCAGCTTGTAGGCGGCGATGTGGGTGACGACCGTCTCGATGCGCTGCGAGAGGTAGATGCCGATACGGTCACCCCGCTTCACCCCGGCCTCGGCCAGGACATTGGCGAACTGGTCGCTGAGCGACTTCAACTGGTCGAAGCTCCAGGTGGTGACGCTGCCGTCGGCGTCTTCGCTGATGATGGCTGGCCGGGCGCTGCCATCGGCCCACTTGTCGCAGGCCTCGATACCGATGTTGAAGAACTCGGGGATGTTCCACCGGTAGTCGGTCTTCTCGTCCTGGCGGTAATGGGCGGAACCGATCACCGTCCGGGGCTGGATGTCTATGCTCACGTAGTGTCTCCTGTTGGATGTTCTGGTCGCGACCCCTGCGTCGGGGGTACGCGTACGTGCATATCATAGCCTTCCTCGCCACCCTGCATCGAGTCCCGGGTGTACAGCGCCCGGGCCCGACGCCACCAGACCATCAGGCGTACTGCAAGGCCCGCCCCACCGGCGCCGCCACGGCCCGCAATACCGGCGCCTCGCCTGCGAGCCTGAACACCGACACCAGCCGCGCCAGGTGCGCGGCCTGGTCCTGCAGGGATTGCGCGGCGGCGGCAGCCTGCTCCACCAGCGCGGCATTCTGCTGTGTCACCTGGTCCATCTGCACGATGGCCAGGTTGACCTGTTCGATGCCGGCACTTTGCTCCTGCCCTGCGGCGCTGATCTCGCTGACCACGGCACCGACCCGCTGCACGCTCTCCACCACTTCATGCATGGTGTGTCCGGCCTGCGCCACCAGCTTGCTGCCATCGGCCACGCGCGCCACCGAGTCGGCGATGAGGGCCTTGATCTCCTGCGCAGCGGTGGCGGATCGCTGCGCCAGCGCGCGCACTTCCGAGGCCACGACCGCAAAGCCACGTCCCTGCTCGCCGGCGCGGGCTGCCTCCACTGCAGCATTCAACGCCAGGATATTGGTCTGGAAGGCGATGCCGTCGATGACGCCGATGATGTCCACGATGCGCTTGGAGGACGCATCGATGGCACCCATCGTCAGCACCACCTGGCTGACCACCGTGCCGCCCTGGCGCGCCACGTCCGAGGCCGATCCGGCCAGCGCGTTGGCTTGGCCGGCGTGGTCGGCGTTCTGTTTCACGGTAGCGGTCAGTTGTTCCATCGAGGAAGCGGTCTCCTCCAGCGAGGCCGCCTGTTGCTCGGTGCGCGAGGACAGGTCCAGGTTGCCCCGGGCGATCTCGCTGCTGGCCGTGGCGATGGTGTCGGTGGAGACACGCACCTGGCTGACGATTTCCAGCAGCCGCTCGTTCATCTTCTTCAGGGCGCGCAGGAGCATGCTGGTCTCGTCACGGCCACGATCGTCGATGGTAGAGGTCAGGTCGCCGGCGGCCACCGTCTCGGCCACGCGCACGGCGCGGTCCAGCGGCGTAGTGATGCTGCGCGTGATCATCCATGCGATGGCTACCGCCGCCAACAGGCCGGCGATGGCCAGGCCGGTCAGCAGTGCGCGCGCGTGGGCGTAGTTGTCCTCCACCTCGTCGCCGGCGGCCTTCATCATCCCGTGTTGCAGCTTGATCAGGGCGTCGGTGGCGTTCATGTAGGCGCTCTGCACCGGCCGCACTTCATCGATGAGCACATCGATGGCGCCCTCCTTGCCACCCTGCTGCACCATGGCCAGGACCTTGTCGCGCTTGTCGAGGTAGGCCACCTGGGCCTTGACCAGCGCGGCCAGCGCCGTTTTGCTCTCGTTGTCGGTCAGCAGACGGTCGAGCTGGGCCATGTCCTCGCGCAGGGCGTGGTCGGCGCCGGCTATGCGCTCGTATTCGCTCTTGACCTGTGCCTCGTTCTTGAGCAGCAGGATATTGCGCACCGATCGCGCCACCACGTTGACCTGGTCGACGATATCCCCGGCCACCACGGTCTTGGGATACTTGTCGTGGATGACGTCTTTCATCTGCCCGTTCAACTGCCCCAGCCGGGCGATACCCGATGCGGCCATCGCCAGCATCAGCACCATCAACAGGCCGAAGCCCAGCCACAGGCGAACGCGGATCGTGACGTTGGAAAGCTGCATGGTTTTCCCCTTGTTGTCATTGCATTGCTGGTTGGCAATCCGGTGCATGGCGTCGCCGGAAGGCAATAAAAGAATAACAGCCCGTGCGACAGGCTGCCTTTCCAGCATAGAAGACCACCAAGGCGAAACCAAGCGGGATCGTTCCGATGCGCGTGGCATCGGTCCGGCTGCAGGCCGGCACCAATGCCGGCGCGCCGGCTAGTGCCCAGCGGCTCAGGTGGACAGCGGCTGGCGCGTCCATGCCGCATGCCGGCGTCCCAGCACGGCGATGGCCAGCGCCGAGACCAGGGCCGGCACGGCCAGCATCGACAGGATCAGGCCCATGCCCAGGTCCATGGACATCATCCAGCCGCCACAGAGCGAGCCGACCACCGAGCCGCAGCGACCGGCGGCATTGGCCCAGCTCACGCCGGTGGCACGGCTGTGGGTGGGATAGAACTGCGCGGCCAGCGCATTGGCGCCCACCTGCGAGCCGCTGACGAACACGCCCACGCCGAAGATGGCCAGCACCAGCAACCACAGCTGGCCACCGCTGAGCCCGCTCATGGCCACGCACACCGCCCCCAGCACATAGGCCAGGGACAACGTACGATGCGCGCCGGCACGGTCCATCAGACGTCCCAGCACGATGGCGCCCAGGGTGCCGCCGATCTGGAAGGTCGAGGTCACCAGCGAGGCCCGGCTCATCGACGCGCCGGCATGGGTGAGCAGGGTCGGCAGCCAGCTGGAGATCAGGTAGATGATCAGCAGGCTCATGAAGAAGCTGATCCACAGCAAGCTCGTCCCCACCGCATAGCGACCGCTGAAGAGCGCGCGTACAGGTGTGCCTGCGGCTCTCTCGCCCACGGTCAGCTCGGGCGGCTCGACCAGGCCCGGGGCCAGCCTGCGCAGCAGCGCCTGCATCCTTGCCGCAGAGGCTTGTCGCACCACCAGGAAGCGCAGCGATTCAGGCAGCCACAGCGCCAGCATCGGTACCAGCAGCAGCGGCAGGATTCCCCCCACCAGCAACACGCCGCGCCAGCCAAACTGCACCAGCAGATGCGCCGAGACCAGCCCGCCCACGGCCGAGCCGATGGTGAAGCCGCAGAACATTAGCGTCACCAGCGTGGAGCGTCGCGCCGAGGGGCAATATTCGGAGGTCATGGTGATGGCGCACGGCATGGCCCCACCCAGCCCCAGCCCGGTCAGGAAGCGCCAGGCCACCAGCGCCCCCAGGCCCGGCGACCAGGCCGCCGCCAGGCTGGCCAGGCCGAAGAACAGCACCGAGAACAGCAGGATGGTCTTGCGCCCGAGGCGGTCGGCCAGCGGGCCGAAGATCAGCGCGCCGGCCATCAGGCCGAACAGGCCGGCGCCAAACAATGGGGCTAGCGCGCTGGCCGAGAGTTGCCACTCCGCGCGGATGGCGGGGGCAATGAACCCGATGGCGGCCGTGTCGAAACCGTCGACGGTCACCACCAGGAAGCACAGCCACAGCGTCAGGCGCTGCAGCCGGGAGAAGGGAAGCTGGTCGATGAACTGCTGTACGTCTTGCCTGGCGTGCATGGCATGTCTCCTCTGTTGGATGAGGGATGAGCGGCGCTGCGTGGCGCCGCTTCGTGGTGATGCGATGGAATGTGATGTCGTGCGATGTAATGTCGTGAAGCTCAGGCGATCCTGACCGTGATCGGCGTAAGGCCGTCGATGTGGGCATGCATGGTCTGGCCGCTTCGCACCGCACCGACGCCCTCGGGGGTGCCGGTGAAGATGAGGTCGCCAGGCTGCAACTCGAACAGCGTGGACAGGTTGGCGATGATCTCGTCGACCGACCAGATCAGGTGCGTCAGGTCGCTCTTCTGGCGTGCCACGCCATCGACATCAAGGGCGATGTCACCGCGCGTGACCACGCCGGTCGATGCCACCGGATGCAGCAGGCCCACCGGAGCGGAATAGTCGAAGGCCTTGCCGATCTCCCAGGGGCGGCCCATCTCGCGCATCTTCATCTGCAGGTCGCGGCGGGTCATGTCCAGGCCGACGGCATAGGCGTCGATGTGCGAGGCGGCCTGGTCGAGCGCGATATCCTTGCCAGCCTTGCCGATGGCCACTACCAGCTCGACTTCATGGTGATAGTCCTGGGTCAGCGGCGGGTAAGGCAGCGTCACCGTCTCGCCCGCAGGCACGGCCACGATGGATTGCGCATCGTTGGGTTTGCAGAAGAAGAAAGGCGGTTCGCGATCCGGGTCGAAGCCCATCTCGCGTGCATGGGCTGCGTAGTTGCGACCCACGCAATAGACCCGGCGTACCGGGAACAGGGATTGACTGCCAGCCACGGGCAAGCCGACCACGTCGGCGGGAGGGAAGAGATAGGTCATGGAGAATTTCCTGTTGGAGTGAGGTGATGGAGGATGGATCGGATGATCAGGCCGCGCCCGCAGCATCGACCTGCAGCGCCGGCGCGGCACGCTGGAAGGCCGGCAGGCTGCCGCAGGCCTGGTCGATGGCGACGATGTGCGGATACGGCCCCAGGTCGACCTGGAAGCGCCGCGCGCTTTCCACCTGGGGGATGAGGTAGACATCGGCCAGGCTCACCTGGCCGCCGAAGCAGAACGGGCCGCGCTGCCTATCC
>JAFAMT010000277.1 GCA_019233085.1 Herbaspirillum sp. | reverse complement strand
AGCACCAGCGGCGTAGGCATTGCCGGTGGCGCCGTGGTCGGCGGCCTGCTGGGCAACCAGATCGGCGGCGGTACCGGCCGTACCCTGGCCACCATCGCCGGTGCCGTCGGCGGCGGCTATGCCGGCAACGAGGTCGAAAAGAACGTGCGCACCACCACCACCTACGTGGTCGACGTGCGCATGGACAACGGCAAGTCGCGCAGCTTCCCGCAGAGCGGCGCCAACTGGCGCGTAGGCGACCAGGTCCGTGTGGTCAACGGCCACCTGGAGAGCCGCGGCTGATCGCCCTGCGTCCCTGTTCCTGCCCCCAAGCCCTTCGAGTCCGCTCGAAGGGCTTTTTACTTTGGGAGACACTTCAACAACAATAGCAGGCAAAGATTAACCAAAAGCAATATACTGTAGCTCCGCCAATGGTGGCGATACAACGCCAGGACGATGCAAATCTGTCACATTCCCGTCAGATAAGGCAACATGACTTGTTCTTCGTTGGGCCATCGGAAGAGATTCGATAAATGCTGGCAACATTCCTCCCGGGCAGTTAGACTTTTGCAATTAATACATCTGCCGGAGACAGAAGCAGAATGTTGATTGTCGGGATACAGAGCGCATCCAAGCCGATGCGTCGGCCCGCATCCTCCTGATCAACGGGGGAGAACAATGGGGGGCGAACAACGGGGGCGAACGATTCGCCAGTAAGAGCTTACCGGCTCGAATGCGTGTTTTTGATTTATGGACTCACTGTCATCCATCGACTCCAGCGGACTGTCTACGGCCGCTCCGGCTGAAGAACGCCATGGCGGCCCGCACAAGGACCATGCCGTCATCCTGCTGCACGGTCTGTGCGGCTCCCAGCTCGAGATGGGCTCCATTCCCAAGCAGCTCAAGAAGGCGGGCTGTACCGTCATTCCCCTGAGCATCGAGAATTACTCGGCCGCCCTGACCAATCCCCGTGTCTCCCCCCACTGGGAAGACTGGTGCGCCGTCGTCGAGAGCCGCGTGGCGCGGCTCAAGGAAGAATTCAAGACCGTCTCCATCTGCGGCCTGTCCATGGGGGCCACGCTGGCCCTGGCGGTAGCCGCGCGCAGCAAGGAACTGCTGTCGGTGGTACTGCTCTCGCCGGTGCTGCAATATGACGGCTGGTCGGTGCCCTGGTACTGGAAGCTGCTCACCGTGGTCTATGACCTGGGCGTGCGCAACTGGTCCTACAAGGAGAGCGAACCCTACGGCATCAAGAACTACGAGATGCGCCGGCGCGTGGCCAGCGCCCTGGAAAAGGATGGCGTGGCCGCCGTGGGCGCCGCCTCGATCCCGGCCCGCCACCTGCGGGCGGCGCTGCACATGATCGATTTCGTCAGCGATTCGCTGCCGCTGGTACGTGCCGACACGCTGATCATCCACTCCATCGACGACGAAACCGCCTCCCCGCGCAATGCGGAGATGATCCTGGAGCGCATCAATTCCGAGGTGCGCAAGGTCGTCTGGCTGGGCGATTGCTATCACATCATCACGGTGGACAACGAACGCGAGATCGTCACCAACGAAACGGTGATGTTCATCAAGCGCAGCATCGACATCCATGGCAATGAACTGTCGCGCAAGTACCTGGCGCACTCGTCGCCGCTGAAGGATCGCCGCCAGTAGGCCCGCAAACAGATACGCTGAAGCAACATCACGACGCAGATGTGCTCTGCGTCAGTGTTTTGAAAGACTGGTCCCTTAACATGAGGGCATTGCGCTGCGGCGCAACGCAAGAGAAGATGGATACGACGCACAACCACTCAAGAACCGTCATGGGCCTGATCCGACTGAAGAACGCCAAGAGCTGGCGCCCGCAGGGTTTTCGCCCCCTGTATGTGAGCGCGCTCGGCTTCATTGCCGCCTTCGGCTTGCGCTATGCACTGGCGCCGTTTGTCGAAGAGTCGCTGTCGATGCTGTTCTTCGCCATCAACTGCATCATCATCAGCTACCTGTTCGGCTACCTGTATGCGCTGGGCCTGCTGGCCATCAGCATCCCGACGGCCATGTTCTTCTTCCGCAAGCCCTACTACACGATGGACGGGCTCAATGACAAGGATATCTTCCTGATCCTGGTCTACACCACCATCGTCGCCACTGCCTCGCTGATCATCGAGTGGCTGCAACGCGAACGCTATGCTGCCGTACTGCAACAGCGCGTCTCCGAGACCCGCTACCGCCTGCTCATCGAGTCCGACCAGGCCCGCCGCGCCGAATACGGCAAGCAATTCGAAGCCAGCGCCGCCAACGACCAGCGCTGACCCCTCCGATATCGCAGCTGCCGGCAAGCGCGTATCAGGAAGCGCCTGATATCCAGCCGTAGCTCCATCTGCGAAGATGGCCTCAACACAGCAAGGAGGCCATCATGTCCGACTCTCACCGCATCCCCCGTATCCTCGTCATCGATGCCGACCTGGACGCCATCGAAACGGCCCGCTTCGCCCTGTGGCGCAGCCATACCCCCTGCCGCTTCGAATGGTTCGATGATGCCGAAGTGGCCAACGCCTCCCTGCTGGCCCAGGCATTGTGCCGCTCGCGCGACCTGCCGGCACTGATCCTGCTGGATCCGCGCAAATTCCCCGGCACTGAAGGCTATGAACTGCTGCGCACCCTGTGCGTGTACCAGACGCTGGTACACATCCCGCTGGTGCTATTCACGGAGTCACCGCTGTCGAGCAACTTTGCCCAGGAACAAGACAGCCGCATCTGGTATGCCGCCAAGCCCGCGCGCGCCGCCGAACACATGGACCTGGTGACCCGCTGTGTGCAGCAGCGCCTGCGCCAGCCTGAATTCCACTAAGGCGCCGATGGCACCAGGAGGCGCGCCAGGCGGCCGATGAGGGCATCGAATTGCTCCGAGGACGTATTGCCGTAGCCGATCACCAGGCCGTTGTTGTCCGCTTGCCTGCGCTGTGCCGAGAACGACGACAGCGCGCCCACATTCATGCCCGCTGCCTGCGCCGCCGCACTGATGGCGACATCCTCCAGCGCCGCTGGCAACTGCACCGTCAGGTGCAAGCCACTCTCCCCACCCCGTACCGTGTAGGACGCCGGCAAGTGCGCCTGCAGCGCTAACCGCAAGGCCTGTTGCCGCTCGCGATAGAGACGCCGCATGCGTCCCAGGTGGCGGGCAAACTGGCCACCGGCGATGAACTCCGCCAGGGCCAGCTGCTCCAGCCGGTGCCCGCCGCGCAATAGCTCGGCCAGGGCAGGATAGGCCCCCGCCCCTGCCGACGCCGGCAAGACCAGGAAACCGATACGCAAGGCCGGGAACATGGTCTTGCTGAACGTCCCCACATACAGCACCGGCGCATCGGCGACCAGCCCCTGCATGGCCGGCACCGGGTGGCCACGATGGCGGAACTCGCTGTCGTAATCGTCCTCGATGATCCAGCTGCCGGCCTGGCGTGCGCGGGCGATGAGCTCCAGCCGACGCGACAGCGACAGCACCGCCCCGGTCGGGTACTGGTGCGACGGCGTCACATGCACCAGCCGCGGCGCTTGCCGGCGCCAGGCACGCGCCGGGATCAGGATGCCTTCGGCGTCGACCGGCATGGCCTGGATCTTCAGGTCACCCGCATGAAAGGCCGCCCGCACGCCCCCATAGCCCGGGTCTTCCATCCAGGCCCGCTCGCCCGGGTTGGCGAACAGCCGCACGCACAGCGACAAGGCCCCCTGCGCACCCTCGGTCACCACCACCTGGCTCGCTGTACAGCGCACCCCGCGCGCCACCCGCAGGTATTGCGCAATGGCCTCGCGCAAGGCCGGCTCGCCCAGCGGATCGCCATAGGCCAGCACCTGCGGCGAAGCGCGCTTCAAGGCCCGCTCCTGGGCGCGCAACCAGGCGTTGAGCGGAAAGCGGCTCAGCGCCGGCATGCCCGGCGTGAGCGGCAGGCTGCGGTCACCGGCATCGCGGGTCGGCATCATGGTGCTGACGCGGCGCGACTGGCGTTGCGCGGCCGCAATCGTGGGTTCGCCGGCGGCAGCACCGCGAGGCTGCGCTGGTGCATGCGCCAGCGAGGCCACCCGCGTGCCCTGCCGATCGGCCTGGGCATAGCCCTCGGCTACCAGTTGCTCATAGACCGCCACCACGGTATTGCGCGCCACCTGCAGCTCGCTGCACAGGCTACGGGTGGAAGGCAGGTGGCTACCCGCCGGCAGCCGGCCATCGAGGATGGCGTGCTTCAGGCGCGCAAGCAGCTGCTGCTGGCGCGACGCTGCGCCCGCGCCGGATTGCAGCGGAGAAGAAAGCAAGGAGACGGACATGGTCAGCGAAATTCGTGGCTCCATCAAAATGGGGGTGAATGGCACTTTTTATGATGCCACGAAACCGCTATCGTCACACCACCGTCAACCCCTCCACATCACCACACCATGACAGTGCAGACCCCGCAACGCTACAACGAATACCAGCAAGCCATCGGCCCCGCCCTGCCGGACTGGCAAACCCGTCCCTATCCATCGGGCATCAGCCTGCAAGGCCAGTACTGCCGCCTGGAACACATCGATGTTGAACGCCACGGCCGCCAGCTCTATCAGGCCTACGCCCAGGCCCCGGACGGACGCGACTGGACCTACATGATCAGCGGCCCCTTCCCCGACGAAGCCAGCTACCTGCAGCACGCCCAACGCCTGCAAGCCAGCCAGGATCCGCTGCACTACGCCGTCATCGACCAGGCCAGCGGCCAGGCCCTGGGCACCCTGTCGCTCATGCGCATCGATCCGGTCCAGGGTGGCATCGAGGTGGGGCATATCGCCTTCTCGCCATTGCTCAAGCGCACCCGCATCGCCACCGAGGCTCACTACCTGCTGATGCGCCACGTCTTCGACGACCTGGGCTATCGCCGCTACGAATGGAAGTGCGACAGTCTCAATGCCCCCTCGCGCCAGGCGGCGCAGCGCCTGGGTTTCCAGTTCGAAGGCATCTTCCGCCAGGCCGTCGTCTACCGTGGCCGCAGCCGCGATACGGCCTGGTTTTCCATCATCGACGGTGAATGGCCGGCGCTGCGTGTGGCCTTCGAACGCTGGCTGGATGCATCCAACTTCGATGCCGAGGGACGCCAGCGCCAGCCGCTGGGCAAGCTCACGGCTTGAGCTGCTTCAATTCCCACAGCGCATCGAGCACGTGCTGGGTGGCCGGCTCCGGCCGTCCGGCGCGATGGGCGATGCCCAGTGGCCGCCATAATGCCGGGCGCAGGGGCCGCATGGCGATGCGCGGGTCCAGCGGCACGGCCTGGCCCTGGGCGCTGGCCTCGTGCGGCAAGAGCGTGGCGCCATAGCCAGCGGCCACCAGGCTCTTGATGGCATCGTTGAAATTGAGCTGGATGCGCGGCGCCGGATGCTGGCCGCCGCCGGCAAACCATTCGGTGGTCAGGCGTGAGAGCCGTGTCTCGGGCGCATTGAGGATCAGCGGCTGCGCCGCCAGCCAGGCCGGTGTCACCGTGCGCGGCGCCTGCCAGGCCGCCGGCAGGAAGGCCACCACCGGATCGCGTCGCCAGGGCTTGACCGACAAGCCGCCCACCGGTGTCTGCGGCAGTGCCACCAACCCGATATCCAGCGCCCCGGCAGCCAGCCGCGACAAGGTCTCCTGCGAGGTCAGCACCATCACCTGCACATCGATGCCGGGATGGCTGGCACCCAGTCGCGCCAGCGCCTGCGGCAGCAGATAGGCAATGGCGCCGGTGGACGCGCCCAGCCTGACCCGTCCCTCCAGCCCTTGTACCTGGCGCCCCACTTCTTCCAGCGCCTGCTCGGCGTCGGCCAGCAACTGGCGCGCGCGGGCAATCAGCGTCTCGCCGATGCCGGAGGGGCGCACCTGGCTGCGCTGGCGCAACAGCAAGGGCGCGCCGATACGCTCCTCCAGTTCGCTGATGTGCAGGCTCACCGTGGGTGGTGCCAGGTGCAGGGCGCGCGCAGCAGCGGCAAAGGACCCCAGGTCGGCAATGGCCACCAGGGTACGCAGACGATCCAGGCTGAGTTCACGCATGGGAGAAGCTCCGTAAGCTGGCAAGCAGCAAGAAGATGCCGAGAAAATAGCAGGAAAACATGCAGAGCACTGATTCAGAAAAACTGAATCATCTCTTTGCAATATTCAACTTTTCCAATTGTACGGTTTATCGGAACATGGCACTCCATCGGCACTACCGCGCCATGCCGGCCCCCTCTCTTTTTCCAAGGCGCGATCACAGGAGTCCTACCGTGAGCAATCCTCCCCTGATCTTCATCGACGGCGACCAAGGCACCACCGGCCTGCTGATCCAGGAACGCCTGCGCGACCGCAACGACCTGCGCCTGCTGAGCTTGCCGGCCGCCGAACGCAAGGACCCGCTGCGCCGCGCGGAAGCCCTCAACAGCGCCGACATCGCCGTGCTGTGCCTGCCTGATCCCGCCGCCCGCGAGGCAGTGTCCTGGATCGAGAACCCCAAGGTACGCGTCATCGACGCCAGCTCGGCGCATCGCACCAGCGCCGGCTGGGTCTATGGTTTCCCGGAACTGGCGCCCGGCCAGGCCGAGGCCATTGCCAGCGCGCAACGCGTGACCAATCCCGGCTGCTATCCCACCGGTGCCATCGCCCTGCTGCGCCCGCTGGTGCAGGCAGGACTGGTGCCGGCCGACTATCCGCTGGCGATCCAGGCGGTCTCGGGCTACTCGGGTGGTGGCCGCGCCCAGGTGGAGCAATACGAGGGCGCCGAGGCTTCCAGCGCCGCCCCCTTCGTGGTCTATGGCCTGGGCCTGCACCACAAGCATCCGCCCGAGATGCAACTGCACGCAGGGCTGACGCAGCGTCCCCTCTTCGTCCCCTCCTACGGTGCGTTCCGCCAGGGCATCGTGCTGACCATCGCCCTGCAGACCCGCCTGCTGCCATCCCAGGCCAGCCTGGAGGGCCTGCGTGCGGCATTGCAGGCGCACTATGCCGGCAGCCGCCACATCAGCGTGCTCGATGCCGCGCAGAGCGCCGCCACCGATCGCCTCGATCCGACCCGCCACAACGGCAGCAACGACATGACACTGGGCGTCTTTGGCAATGCCGAGCACGGTCATGTGCTGCTCTGCGCCGTCTTCGACAACCTGGGCAAGGGGGCCTCGGGTGCCGCGGTGCAGAACCTGGAGCTGATGCTGAGCCAGTTCTGACTCGCATCAACGGCGGCGGCACTGCGATGGTGGCCGCCGCCTGTCCGGAACAGCCCGGTCGCGGACTCGTAAATTCCTGAAAAAGCTTGATCCCGCTCACAGCGGGGTGAGGCGGGCTGTGGCATCATAGCGCCCTGATTTGCCAACACAGTCCCGCAGGCGCGGGTCCATTGCAGCGCTTGGGCCACACGCCTCGTCTCGAAGCACATGTCCACCATCATCGGCAAGATCGCCTGCCAGTTCCGGGGCGCGACCATCAATCTGACTCCGGTATTGCGTACCGACGGTAAATGGAGCGCGTTCGTCCATATCGACTTTCCTGATCGCACCACCCACGACTTCGGCGATTTCAAGGCCGGCAAGACCAAGATGGAAGCCCTGCAGAACGCCGTGACCGGCGCCGAGGGTTACATTGCCGGTCGCCTGGGCAACTAGGGCCGCAGCCATGAAAAATGGCCCGCCTCGGGGCGAGCCATGTTGCTGCCTGGCAGTGCTGCCAGGAAGATTCAATTCATCTTCACGCCCGCAGCCTCGCTCTCCTTGTAGATCGCCTCGATCAGGTCCTGGCCTACCCGCCCTGCCATGCTCTTGTGCACCGGCAAGAGGGCGCGTCGCCATTCGGCCTTTTCCTCTTCGCTGAGGTAGTAGACCTTGGTCTTGCCGCTGGCCTTGATGGCGGCCAAGGCGTCGTCGTTTTCCTTCTGGGCGATATTGTTGGCGTAGACCGTGGCGTCCTTCATGGCGCCTTCGAGCTGGCTGCGCACATCGGCCGGCAGCGCCTCCCAGAACTTCTTGTTGACGATCACCGCGTAACCGATATACCCATGGTCGGACACCGTCAGGTTGGACTGCACCTCATGCATCTTCTGGGTATAGACATTGGAGGGCGTGTTCTCGCTGCCATCGACCACGCCGGTCTGCATGGCCTGGTACACCTCGGAGAAAGCCAGCACCTGCGGATTGGCCTTCAATGCCCGGAACTGCTCGTCCAGCACCTTGGAAGACTGGATACGCATCTTCAGCGCCCGGAAGTCCGCCACCTTGTGCAGCGGCCGGTTGGCCGTCATCACCTTCATGCCGTTATCCCAGTAGGCCAGGCCCTTGATGCCCTTGCTCTCCAGCTTCTGGAACAGGCCCTGCCCGATCGGCCCCTCGGTGACCCGCTTCAACACCGCCTTGTTGGGGAAGATGTAGGGCAGGTCGAACACCTCGAACTCCCTGGCCCCCAGCGGCCCGAACTTGGCCAGCGACGGCGCCAGCATCTGCACCGAGCCCAGCTGCAGGGCCTCCAGCTCTTCCTTGTCCTTGTAGAGGGTGCTGTTGGGATAGACCTCGACCTTGACGCGGCCATGGGTCGCCTTCTCGGCCAGTTCCTTGAAGCGTTCCGCGCCCTTGCCCTTGGGCGTGTCGTTGGCCACCACGTGGCTGAACTTGATGACAATGGTCTGCTGGGCCAGCGTTGCCGTGGCCGGCAGCGCCAGTGTGACAAAGGCGCAGGCGGTCAATGCCGCCCGCATGTTGTTGATGCTCATGGGTGTCTCCTCCGGGTGAAGCCAGCAGCCGATGAGCCCGGCCGCTGACGTTAAAAGACGATCAGGT
>JAFAMT010000199.1 GCA_019233085.1 Herbaspirillum sp. | reverse complement strand
CCGGTCTCGGTAGCGGGCAGGTCGAAGAAGTTCTGCGTGACACCGACGCAGAACAATACGCGCAGCGGTTCTTTTTCATTGCTTGGGGTCTGGCTCATGGAGGCTCCGGCTGAAAACGGGATATCGGGAAATTCAAACGTAATGGTTCATGCGTTACAGGAAGCCCGGCATCGGCGGCACACCCAGCGTCACTGCGCCGGCACCGTCATAGATGCCCTCACCCAGGAAGGCGTGCTGCTTGACCACGGCGGCATCACGCAGGTAGCGCTGCAGAGGATGGCTGCTGTAGATCGCGGTGGTGCCGGCCAGGCCGAACATGGCTTGTACCACTTCGTTGCCGACCTTGGCGATCTCCACCGCCGTCAGGCGCAGCAGGCTGACCTGTTCGGGCGTGACGGGATTACCCGCCAGGATCGATTGCCACACTTCATTGGTGGCGTCGTAGAGGAAGGCGCGTGCCGAACGCAGGCGCGCCTCGGCCTTGGCCACTTCGATACGCACATAGGAGCGGTCGGCCAGCTTGGGCGCGCCGGTGATGGCGACACGCCCGCCCGACATCTGGTTGATCTCATCGATGGCCGCGCGCCCTACGCCCAGGTTCACCACGGCCAGCACCTGGGCGGCATAGGCGATGGTGGGATAGCGATACAGGGGTTCGTCGATGGTGGCTTCGCCACCACGGATGAAGGTCCATTCATCGGCCACGAATTGCTGCACGACCTTGAGGTCGTGGCTGCCGGTGCCGGCCAGGCCCATGACGTCCCAGTTCTCGACGATCTCGACCTGCTGCGGCGGCAGCACGGCGGTGCGCGGCTTGGAGCCGGCCTGGCCCGGCACGGCCGCGCCGATGCCCACACCCAGCACGTCGGCGCCCTTGCAGCCGCTGGCGAACTTCCAGGTGCCATTGACGGTCCAGCCGCCCTCGACCTGGGTAGCCGGCTGGATGGGGAAGAGACCACCGGCAAAGGTCAGGTCAGGGCCCTTGGCGTATAGCTGGGCCTGGGTCGCCTTGGGCAAGGCCGCCAGGTAGACCGAGGCCGAACCGAAGCTGGCGACCCAGCCCACCGAAGCGTCCGCCTCGGAGATCTTCTCGATCAGCTGCAGGAAGGCCATGGGTGAGAGGCCGCTGCCACCGAAGCATTGCGGCGTGGCGGCGCGGAACACGCCCACCTTCTTCAACTGCGCGATGAAGTCGCGCGGCACGAAGCGCTGCTGGCCGAACTCATCGCGGCGCGCGCGGATCTCGGCCAGCAGCGGTGCCATCGCATCGTCTTCTCGTGCCGCCAGGGCGGCCGGCTTTTCCATCACGGACATTGCATTCTCCAGGTTGCTTGCATCAGAATGAAGTCGAGTGTAGGGAGCGGCGTTGCCCGGTTCAATCGGGAGCGCTGCAGCTTTTTTAGGGGATGAGGAGGCCTCTTCTAAAGAAAACCCCTAGCTGCCGACACCCCCTCCAAACCCCAGCTGCAAGCCAGGACTGTCATCCCCTACCCGGTCCCGGACGTGCAATGAAGAGATCCGCGAGACCACGATGCCCGACGCTACCGCCCAGCCCGACGACGCCATCCGCTTTGGCATCGACGACTTCCGCCGCATGATGGATGCCTTGCCCATGTGCATCATCCTGCACGACGCCCAGAGCAAGTCCATCCTCTGGGCCAATCCCTCGGCCTGCAAGGTGCTGGGTTTCACGCTGGAGGAACTGCTGCCGCTGAAGGCCCCCGACATGAGCCGGCAATCGCATGAGTACCGCCGCGAGATCGGGCGCAAGTGGCTGCACGATGCGGTGCTGCACGGCACCAACATGGTGGAGTGGTGCTACCGCGCCAAGAACGGCGACGAGATTCTTTCCGAAGCCATCGCCACCCTGGTGCCGCTGGCCGAGCGTGATGTGATCATGGTGCAGTTCCGCGACATCGCGCGCGAGGAACAGATCCGCCGCGAGATGAAACGGCTGGAGAGCCGGCTCAAGGAATTCATGCAGGACTCCGACGAGGGCGTGGCGGTGTTGCGTGCCGATGGCGGCATCGACTATCTCAGCGACGCCGGACGCAAGCTGCTGGGCGTGCGACCCGGGCAGCACCTGCCGAAGAATTTCGCGGAACTCTGCCTGGCGGACTCGCGAGAGGAATTGCTGGAACTGCTCACGCTGGCGCTGCCGGATGCGATCTCCTTCCCGCTGCGCTACCAGATCGCGCGCAAGGATGGCGTGGTGCGCTGGCATCATGCGGTGTGCCGCTACATCGAGATCGAGAACGACCTCAAGGGCCACCTGCTCCACTTTCGCGACATCACCGACCAGGTCGAGGCTGAGGAGGCAAGGCGGCGCGACCAGGCCGCACTGGAATACCTGGCCCGCCACAATGCCATGGGCGAGATGGCCACCGCCATCGCCCACGAACTCTCGCAGCCGCTGGCGGCGATCCGCAACTTCCTCGAAGGCTCGGTGCTGCGCCTGAAACAGATCGAGGCCCTGCGCGAGCAGACCGGCCAGATCGTCTGGGGACTGGAGAGTGCCAGCCGCCAGGTCGATCACGCCGCCAGCATCATCAAGAGCGTGCGCGAATACGTGGTCAGGCTGGAGCAGAGCGAGGCATTGATCGATCTCAACGAGGTGCTGGAAGAGGTGCGCTGGTTCATCGAGATGAAGGCCGTCGAGGGTCGCGTGCACCTGGAGATCGCCCCCTGTGCCGAGCCGGTGGCGGTCAGTTGCGAGAAGGTGCTGGTGGGGCAAGTGATCCTCAACCTGGCCTTCAATGCCATCGAGGAGATGGGCGACTTCCCGGAGGGCGAGCGGCGGGTGCGCATCAGCACGGCCAGGCAGGCCGGGCTGGCGCGGCTGACGGTGGCTGACGAGGGACGTGGCATCGATGCCGGTCATCGCGAGCGGCTCTTCGATGGCTTCTTTTCCTCCAAGGTCGGTGGCAACGGCATCGGCCTGGCGCTATGCAAGAACATCATCGCGCGCCATCGCGGCGATATCTGGGCGCAACCCGGTGCGCCGCGCGGCACGCACTTCTGCTTCACGCTGCCGTTGGTCGAAAGCCACAACTAAAGATTCCTTTACGCCCGCTTAAGCCCGCGGCGAGGCGCGCCGGATTGGTGATCGCGCGCACTCGCGTGGTGCCGCCACGCATGAATGGCCCGCCAAAAGACGGATTCATGCACCGGATTCGAGAATCGGCGACTTATCTGTCGCATGCATGAATCGTACTTATTGCATCTATCCGCTGCATCAATTTGATCTGACGCAAACGTGCTTCCTATGATGGCCCCACATGACTTGACGTCATGCTCGCCATGCAGCCCACCGCAGGCTGCATCCAGACTGTATCTCAACAGACTGCACTATCACCGGGAGCCTTGTTTCATGAAGAAGACACTACTGGCCGCCGCCCTCTTCGCGGCCGGCACCACCGTGGCACACGCACAGAGCACCGTGTCCATCTACGGCCTGATCGACCTGGGCCTGACCTATTACTCCAACGCCGTGAAAACCGGTGGCGGCGGTGCCTCGCTGCTGCGCATGGATAGTGGCATTGCGCAAGGCAGCCGCATCGGCTTCAAGGGGACCGAAGACCTGGGTGGTGGCTTGAACGCCTTCTTCACCCTGGAGACCGGCTTCGGTGCCGACGATGGCAGCCTGGGCCAGGGTGGCCTGATCTTCGGCCGCCAATCCTTCGTGGGTATCGGCAGCAAGGACTGGGGCTCGGTGAGTGTGGGTCGCCAGTACGACTTCATGGCCAACCTGGGTGGCCAGTATGCGATGGGCGCGCTGTCGCCGGCCGGCTCCTTCGCCTGGGGCCTGCATGCCGACGCCGCCCATGCCGGGGCCCTGAACGACCACATCTATGCCGGTGACCGCACCAACAACTCGCTCAAGTACACCAGCGCCAGGATAGGTGGATTCAGCTTCGGTGCCATGTATGGCTTCGGCGAAGTCGCCGGCAACAACACCGCCGGCCGCACCCTCAGTGCCACCGGCCAGTACGACAGCGGCGCATTCTCCAGTGCGCTGGCCTATACCGACATCAAGGATGCCGTGGGCGCCTCG
>JAFAMT010000139.1 GCA_019233085.1 Herbaspirillum sp. | reverse complement strand
CGCTCTGGTCAAGCTGGCCGCCAGCCAGCGCGACACCATCGTGCCCAACTACACCAATGGCGTGGCCGCGCAGCCCAACAGCTACGGCCACTACCTGCTGGGATTTGCCGCCGCGCTGGACCGTGATGCGCAACGCCTGCGCGAAGCCTATGTGCGCCTGGACCGCTCGGCCATGGGCACCACCGTCCTCAACGGCACCAGCTGGCCGCTCAATCGCCAGCGCATGGCCGACTACCTGGGCTTTGCCGCCATCGTCGACAACGCCTACGATGCCGCCCAGCTCTCGGCCGTGGATGGCCCGGTGGAAGCCGGCGCCGTGGTCTCTTCCATCGCCCTGCATGCCGGCGCCTTCATCCAGGACGTGATGACGCAATACGCCCAGCCGCGCCCGTGGATCCTGCTGCAGGAAGGCGGCGCCAATACCTACGTCTCCTCGGCCATGCCGCAGAAGCGCAATCCCGGCCTGCTCAACAGCACCCGGCGTGATGCCTCGGTGGTGCTCTCCGAAGGCATGGGCATCGCCATCGTGGCCCACAACATCCCCCCGGGCATGAGCGACCCCAAGGACGTGAAGCCCAACAAGGAGATGGTGCTCAATACGGCCAAGGTGCTCAAGAACTGGGAAAGCATCCTGGGTGCGCTGGTGATCGATCCAAAGCGCGCGCTGGAAGAGCTCAACAGCGACTGGACCGCCTCGCAGGAGCTGGCCGATGTGCTCATGCGCAAGTACAAGCTGCCGTTCCGCGTGGGCCATCATTTCGCCTCGGAGGTGGTGGAATACGCCAAGGCCCACGATATCCGCCCGCTCGACTTCCCCTATGCCGACGCGCAGCGCATCTATCACGAGGCGGTGCTGAATTCGGAATTCCCGCAGGTGCTGCCGATGTCGGAACAGGAGTTCCGCAGCACCCTGGACCCAGTGGCCATCGTGCGCAACCGCGCCACCGTCGGCGGCCCGCAACCGGCCGAGATGGACCGCATGCTGCGCGAAGCCAATGCCCGCGTGGCGCAACAGGATGCCTGGATCAAGGCGCACAGGCAGCGCATTGCGGCGTCGCTGGACAAGCTGGATGGGGATTTCGACCGGCTGGCGGAGTCCGCCGGGGTGAAGTGACAGCCACCGGCGCAATGCCGGTCGCCATCCTGCAGGAAACGGTGCGGCCCCGGCAAGGGTCGCACCAAGGCTCAGGGGCAGCGGAAGTCATCGTTGTCGTCGGGTATGGCCTCCAGCAATTGCACCAGTCCCTCGCAACGCATTCGCCGCGCCACGACGATGAGGCAGCGGTACAGCGCGTACTCCAGCGACTGACAGATGGCGTCCTCCATCAGCAGCACCGGGCAAGGCAGGTCAGCCCATTTCTTCAGCAAATACTGCATGTCGTCTCCTTGATCGCAAGTCCTGGCCTAAGCCCTCACCAGCGCGGCCAGCACCTGGCGCAGACCTGTCGTGCCACGCCGCACCTCGGTGCCGGCCTCGGCACCGATGCGGCCACTGTTCTGGGCGTCGTTGGTTTCCATGATGAGCTTCGCCAGTGCCTCATTGATTCCCGCGCGCGCGAGCGTGGCCGCCCACTCCTGACGCGGCAGCACATGGATATGCATCTCCCGGCCACACAGCTCGCCCAGCAGCCGCGCAGCATCCTCGGCGCTGTAGTGGCGCGGCCCTTCCACGCTCACCACGCGCACGGTCGTATCATCCCGGTGCTCTTGCTCCAGCAACAGCTGCGCTGCGATGGCGCCGACGTCATGCGCCGAGACGGTGGGAAACGGCGTGTTGGCAGGCGCATGCAAGGTCGGCAGATGCCCCGTGGCCAGTGCCACCGGCAGTACCCGCGCCCAGTTCTGCATGTGCTCGGCCGAGCGCAGCAACGTCAGGCGCGGCACGGCCTGCGCGAACCGCTGTTCCAGCTCGCGGTAGAGCAGCGTGATGCCGGTGCCGGCCTCCAGCTCGGCACCGTAATCCGATATGGCCAGTACGCGGATGCCGGAATGCGCGCTCAGGGCCTGCGCGGCGTTATGGATCATGGTGCGCATGGCGGTCGCGGCATCGATGGCCTGCTGGACCACCGGGCAGATCAGTTGCGCCGCCTGCGCGCCATCGAGGGCGCGCAGGATCGAGTGCAGGTCATCGAGATCGGCGCTGACCACCTCGCAGCCGATGCGCGCCAGCGCCTCGCCCTGGGCCGGCTTGCGCACCACGGCGCGCACCGCCCTGCCGGCCTTGCGCAGGGCCGCCGCGCTGCTGGCGCCGACCTTGCCTGATGCTCCAAAAATCACGTACATGATCAGCCTTCTTCGTTTGCGGAGCGCCGATCTTACTGAGCGCAGCAAGGAAAAACGCGCAGGAAAAGAGGACAGCCAGCAGATTCGGATGACGAAGTGCAGTACAGCTCGGCCGGAGGCGCACACGCCGCTGCGGAAATGACGCAGAATGCGACATCCGCACCCTGCCAAGGAGTCTTGATGAACACCAAGCATCCACAAGCCATTGCATTGACGCCGCACTCCGGCCAACGCAAGAGATTACTGTCGAGCAAGGCACTGGCCTGGTCGGGCTTCGGCGCCGAGGTGTACCGGGTCGCCGCCGGCCTGCACCGCGTGCCGGCGTTCATGCATCATCGCGTAGGGGTACACGTGGGCCGCCCGGTCAAGGCCATCTGCCGCTGCGACACGGCACGCGCGGTGCGCCTGCAAGCCCATGGCGACGTCGACATCGTACCGGCCGGCATGGCCGGCGAATGGTCGGACGACGCCGACTGCACCATCTTCAGCGTGTGGTTCAGCGAACAACTGGTGCGCAAGACCTGCGAGGAAATGGGATGGTCATCGGATGCTGCGTTGATCAGGCCACAGCTGCAATGGCGCGATACGCGCTTCCAGCATGCGGCCTGGGCGCTGCTGGCCGAGCTTGAGGCTGACGAGGCCTCCGATGTGCTCTACGCTCAGAGCCTGGCCACGGCGATGGTGGTGCGGCTGGTGGGGGCCGATGTGGCCACCGATCGCAAGCGGCGCACGCTCTCCGCGCGCACCGCCGCGCGCGTGATCGACTACATCGAAGCCAACCTCGACCAGGATTTGTCGCTGGCCGAACTGGCCGCCCTGGCCGAACTGAGCGTGCCGCATTTCAAGGTGCTGTTTCGCGAGACCATGGGCCAGCCGGTGCACCGGCACGTGGTACAGCGCCGCCTGGAACGCGCCAGATCGCTGCTGGTACAAGGGCAACTGAGCATGAGCCAGATCGCGCTGGAAGCAGGCTTCGCACACCAGAGCCACATGGCGGCCTGGATGAAACGGGTACACGGTGTGACACCGCGCGACATCGCCCAGGGCAGGCCCGCTCGTAGTTGATCTGCCCTCCCTTGGCACCGCCCTGATTTGGCAGGCTTGGGCCCCGGGGCGAAGGAGGATGCAAATATCCGTTCTAGACCAACTCGGGGTTCAGGCGGTCTTGTCCGACCCTGCGCCTGATTTCGGCTATCGTTACTGCCTTGGAGAAGAACCACCCTTGTGCGAAGCGCACGCCCAGGCTCTTCAGATATTCCAGCTGCTCGGCAGTCTCCACTCCCTCAGCCACTACCTCCAGCCCCAGACTTTTGGCCATTTGCACGATGTGGGGAATCACGCTTCTTGCCGCGGCGCCGGTACCGATCGTATCGACGAAGGACTTGTCGATCTTCAAGAAATCGAGCTCCAGGGTATGCAGATAGTTAAGGCCACAATATCCTGTGCCAAAATCATCGATGGCGATCTTGAGACCGTACTCGTGCATCAGCCTGGTGTTCTTTTTCGCGTGCTCGATTTTAAGGAGCGCGCCCTCGGTAATCTCAACGGTCACGCAATTCCTGGAAATATTTTGCGCATTCAGCTGTCCGATCAGCTTTTCCAAAGAACCGGTCGATTCCAGATCCAATGCGGAGAAGTTGATGTTGACGTGAAAGTCCGGATTTTCCCGCAACAGTGAGGCGGTCTCTCCGCAAACCATGTCGATGATCTTCTCGGTCAGTGCAGGTGTTAATCCGCTGTGGTCGGCCATCGGCACGAAAACATCTGGCGGCACAACCTGGCCGCTGGATTGTCGCCAGCGCACCAATGACTCCGCACCTATCCAGCGCGACGTACTGATTTCCACAATGGGCTGGTACGCCATAAACAACTGATCATTCGATCTGATGGCCATGCGGAGCTGATGATGCAGGCTGGTGCGTATCGAGCGCTGAACCAGCAAGGCGCCACACAGCAACGCGCTCAGAAGAAGCGTTATCGGTACGAGCACCAGCGCGTGCTGTAGCCAGAGGCCATGCAATCTTGAAATGGGCAGGGCCGAGTAGGCTGAATACTGGAAGCGCGCCGACCGCTTTATCGCAATGACATGGTCATCCATGATCAACTGGAGCTCATCTCCTTTGGACAGTTTGGTATTCAACCAATTGCTCCCGGAATCCCCCCGGCTCAAGATCGTTATTCCGCTATCTGCACCGTACAGGCCCAGCGACAAGGACTTGTCGTAGCGGGCCACATCGAGTGTCAGGTTGGGCAGCAAAAACGCCGTGAAGCCGGTTGTCTGATGGGTGGATGCCACATAGCTGGATCCCTCATCGAAAGGTATTGATACCTTGGTGCGGATGTCATATCCCGCCGGTGTCGTGTATGTCGGCGGCCCAAGCTCTATTGCGGGCGCATGATCGCCATACGAAGAACAGATGAGTCTGGAGCCGGCGGCGTAGCCCACAAGCTGGAGATAGCTGGAACTGAGGTTCCCTGAGCGCATGATCGCCTGATTGGTGGGACCGCAGGGGTTCTGCTCTCCGCTATTTTCCAGGCGATTGAAAACATGCTGTATCTGTTCGCTGATGAGTTCGCTTCGGTCCAGCACTTCCTTTGTGATGAACATCGCCTGCTCGGTGACCTCGCGCCGGGCTTGGCTGTAGCTCGCCGCGATGCCTGTCAGGGTTCCGCATAGAAGCGATATCGCGATGAGATAGAAACTGGTCTTATCCAATACGGGCCGATACTTCAGAACTTGGCGCATGCTCATTTTTTGTCAGTCTTCTCGTTATCTGAATATTGCGTTCAGGGAGTTCTTGGGGTCTCCAACTCAACCGTGGCTCCATGATAGTTTCGCAAATCCGTGGGACCGGTTTTTTATGTCTCCCTATCTGGTTTGAGTGTGCGTGTATGCGCCTAAAACGCAACAATGCTGTATATTGATCCAGCATTATTGCGTTTTTAAATGCACGCCATGAGGCTTGAAAATGTTTGCGCCAACCGGGCGTTGACAAGAACTGGCTCGGCAGCCGGCAACGCCATCAATTTGCAATAGGATCAACATCGATGCCCTTGATAAATCTTAACGATGCCGCAGAGGCGTTACCCACATTCTGGACGTCGCGGATCATCGGCCAATCCGGGAACTGCAACATAAAGATTCTCAAGATGGACGGCGAATGCTACCCCGATGAAACGCATAGCTACAACGAGGCACTGGTTGTGATCAGCGGAGAGATGCTTCTTGTCGTCGACGGGGAAACCATCCGGGTCTCACAGGGCGAGATGTACCTGGCGCCTGCAGGATTGCCCCACGCGGTGGCACAGGGAAGTCATGGAACGCTGATGATCATTGACCCGGTTCAAGCCTGAACCATTGCAGCAGCTCATTTCATGGATCTTCGCCGGGCAGCATGTTCTTGCTGACCATCCGCCCGGCGATCCGCGTTAGGGAACTGCAGATTGACCGCCAGATGCAGACATCGCCAGCGCAAGAAAAACGCCCGCAGATTGAACTGCACCCCAAAAGTTGGACACAAATCCAACCTTTGGGGTGTTTTTCATGGCGAAGTACGATGTGAAGTTCAAGCAGGAAGTAGTACAGAAATATCTGGCGGGAGGCAGTGCCAGAGGGCTTTCCAAGGAATATGGTCTGAGGCATAGCATAGTTCAGCGGTGGGTCCAGAGTTACCGACATCATGGCGTAGCGGGACTGAGCAAGAAGCACGAGCACTACAGTGCCGAGTTCAAGTTATCGGTATTGAAGCGAATGAAGAAAGATCAGCTATCGCAGCGGGAAGTGGAGGCGATGTACGGGCTTCGCGGCTGCGGGACGGTCAGTCGATGGGAGCGCCTGTATCATGAGCACGGCCTGGCTGGATTGCAGCCCAAGCCGAAAGGACGCTCAGTGATGATGAAGCCCAAGATTCCCCCAAAGCCCACAAAGAAAGACGACACGCGCCCGCGCGAAGAATTGCTCGATGAGATTGAGTACCTGCGTGCGGAGAATGATTACCTAAAAAAGCGTCGGGCCTTGATTCAGGCAGAGCAAGCGGCTGCGCAAAAGCAGCGCGACTCGTCCAGGAATTGAGGCCACACCACAAGTTGCCTGTTCTGCTGAAGGTTACCGGATTGGCACGCAGCACCTTCTACTACCAGATCAAGGCGCTAGAAGCTGGCGACAAGTACGCGGCCGTGAAATCGCGCATCCGCAAGATCTATGATCGGCATAAAGGCAGGTATGGCTACCGCCGCGTCACGGACACGCTCAAGCAGGCCGGCCAACTGATCAATCACAAGACGGTGCAGCGCCTGATGAGCCAATTGGGCTTGAAGTCGCTGGTGAGGCCGAAGAAATACCGATCGTATCGCGGCCCTGGGCACGCCCAGGTGGAGAACTTGCTTCAAAGAAAATTCAAGGCAGAGAGGTTCGGAGAGAAGTGGGTAACGGATGTCACTGAGTTCAAAGTCGGTGGAGAGAAGCTCTATCTGTCGCCTGTCATGGACTTGTACAACGGCGAGATCGTGTCGTATCAGACGAGTCGTTTACCCCAGTTCCAGATGGTCGACAGCATGCTCAAGAAGGCCATCTCGACCTTGAAGGGGACACTTCGCCCCATGCTGCACTCGGATCAGGGATGGCAATATCAGATGCACGCTTACCGGCGCACCTTGGTCGAAAACGGCATTACGCAGAGCATGTCGCGCAGAGGGAATTGCCTGGATAATGCGGCCATGGAAAGCTTCTTCGGCACGCTCAAGTCGGAGTGTTTTTACCTGACTCGCTTCTCCAGCATCGAGCAGTTACAAATCGAGTTACGCAAGTACATGCACTACTATAACCACCACCGCATCAAGAGCAAATTAAAAGGACTGAGCCCTGTGCAATACAGAACTCAGTCCTTGAGGCCTTAACCGGCTATTGACCGTCCAACTTTATGGGGTCAGTTCA
>JAFAMT010000326.1 GCA_019233085.1 Herbaspirillum sp. | reverse complement strand
CTCAGACCATATTCCTTGGCAAGCCCTCTGGCACTGCCTCCCGCCAGATATTTCTGTACTACTTCCTGCTTGAACTTCACATCGTACTTCGCCATGAAAAACACCCCAAAGGTTGGATTTGTGTCCAACTTTTGGGGTGCAGTTCATCGTTCGCAAGAACGGGGCGTTTTATTTGGCGCAGCAAAAACGGGCGGAGTAAAAAATCGGACTACCCGCGTCGCCCAGGGTCTTCCCCAGGTTCTCCGGCGACCGCGCGTATCCACTCCCGGAACGCCTTCACCGCCCGCATGCCGGCGTCTCCTCTCCGATAGCACAGGAAATGCATTTCCCTGTGGATGGACTTGAAGACCGTCTCATCCAGCCGCACCAGGTCCCCGCGCGCCAGCTCGGTCTCGGCGAAGCGTGCCGTCTCCAGCGCCACGCCCAGGCCATCCACGGCGGCGGCCACTGCCAGCGAACCGCGGTCGAAGGAGGGATGCGCGCGCGGCGGCAGGCGCACGCCGTGCAGGTCGAACCAGTCCTTCCAGCGCACCGGATTGAGCTTGGATTCGATCAGGGTGAGCTCCAGCAGATCCAGCGGCCCGTGGATGGCATGGCGCTGCAGCAGCGCCGGGGAGCACAGCGGTACGGTCGGTTCCATGCCCAGGGCTTCGACGATGACACCGTCGCGATGCGGCGGGGCGCCGTAGGCAATATCGACATCGATGGCGCCATCGCGCTGCAAGTCGACGGGCTCGGCGCTGCTGGACATCTGCAGGGTGATCGCCGGATGCGCCTGCATGAACTGCCCCAGGCGCGGACTCAACCACTTGCTAGCAAAGCTGGGGGCGCAATGCACCGCCAGCACGGCCTGTTCATCGGCCTGGCGAAATACCGCACAGGCATCCTCGATCGCATCGAAGGCCGGCGTGAGCTTGCCCAGCAACAGCTGGCCCTGCATGGTCAGCGTCACCCGCCGGGTCTGGCGCACGAACAACTCCTTGCCGCACCACTCCTCCAACGAGCGCACCTGGTGGCTGATGGCCGAGGTGGTCAGGTGCAGCTCCTGCGCCGCCAGCGTGAAACTGCCCAGCCTGGCGGCGGCTTCGAAGGCGCGTAGCGAAAAGAAGGAGGGCAGTTTGCGCATGGCGGATGGCTGGCAGCACGGAGTAGACAGCGGGCGGGTCCTATGGTTGAGCCTGATTCAACAATCGGTGAAAACAGGTCTTTTGTCAACGCGGAGGCGTACTGCCACCATGGCAGCCAGCCCCCAGGCACGCCACCTGCGCCCCTTCATCCCGATAACAGGAGACCGCATCATGCTCGACACCGTCAAACGCACATCCGTCTACCAGCCTGAGCAACCGGGCCTGACGTTTCCCGAGATCGCCGAGTTCAAGAGTTTCGACGAGCATCGCCTCTATCTCAAGAAGCGGCTGGTCGCGGCCTGCCGCGCCTTTGCCCAACAAGGCTTCGACTATGGCTTCGCCGGTCACCTGACGGTGCGCGACCCCGAGCGTCCCCACCTGTACTGGACCAATCCGATGGCCGTGCATTTCAACCAGGTGCGCATGTCCAACCTGATCCTGGTGGATCACGAAGGCCGCGTGGTCGAGGGCGACTACGCCGTCAACCGTGCCGGTTTCGTGCTGCACGCGGCCGTCCATGAGGCGCATCCCGAGATCGTCGCCATGTGCCATGCCCACACCGAATACGGCACCGCCTTCTCCACGCTGGGCCAGCCGTTGCTGCCGATCAGCCAGGATGCCGCCGCCTTCTTTGAAGACCACGTGGTCATCGGCGACGAGGCCGGCCAGGTGGCTGTCGAGGTCAAGGCCGGCCATCGCGTGGCCAACGCCTTTGCCGGCGTGAAGGCCGCCATCCACCAGAACCACGGCCTGCTGACCGCCAGCCGCCACAGCATCGAATCGGCTGCCTTCTGGTTCATCGCCCTGGAACGCTGCTGCAAGCAGCAATTGCTCATCGCCGCCAGCGGCCAGACGCCGCGCCTGGTGCCCGAAGACAAGGCCCGCTACAGCCGCGAACATGTCGGCAGCGACTACATCGGCTGGCTGCACTTCCAGCCCATCTACGACGACCTGGTAGCGACCCAGCCCGACATGTTCGCCTGAAAAAAAAGCCGGGACATCGCAAGATGCCCCGGCTTCGTTGCTTGCCGGCGTCGAGCCCTTATTGCGTGGGCAGATCAGGCCATCAGCTGCGGCCCTTGCTTCCGCTGAGCTGTTCCACCACCTGGCGCGGCGCCTCGGCATAGTGCTTGAACTCCATCGAGTAGGTCGCACGTCCCTGCGAGAGCGAACGCAGCGTGGTCGAGTAGCCGAACATTTCCGACAGCGGCACCTCGGCGCGCACCAGCTTGCCGCCGCCGACCATGTCTTCCATGCCCTGCACCATCCCGCGCCGCGAGGACAGGTCGCCCATCACGTTGCCCATGAATTCCTCGGGCGTTTCCACCTCGACCTGCATCATCGGCTCCAGCAGCATGGGGCCGGCGCGCTTCATGGCTTCCTTGAAGGCCATCGAGCCGGCCATGCGGAAGGCGTTTTCGTTGGAGTCCACGTCGTGATACGACCCGAAGGTCAGCGTGGCCTTCACGTCCACCACCGGATACCCCGCCAGCACACCTGCCTTGAGTGATTCCTGGATACCCTTGTCGACGGCCGGGATGAATTCGCGCGGGACCACGCCACCCTTGATGGCATCGACGAATTCATAGCCCTTGCCAGCCGGTTGCGGTTCCAGCTTGATCACCACGTGGCCATACTGGCCGCGTCCGCCGGATTGCTTGACGAACTTGCCTTCGACATCTTCCACGCCCTTGCGGATCGCTTCGCGGTAAGCCACCTGCGGCTTGCCGACGGTGGCCTCGACGTTGAACTCGCGCTTCATGCGGTCCACCAGGATTTCCAGGTGCAGCTCGCCCATGCCCGACATGATGGTCTGGCCCGACTCCTCGTCGGTATGCACGCGGAAGGACGGATCCTCCTGCGCCAGGCGGTTCAGGGCAATGCCCATCTTTTCCTGGTCGGCCTTGGTCTTGGGTTCCACCGCCTGCGAGATCACCGGCTCGGGGAAGATCATGCGTTCCAGGATGATCGGGTGCTCCGGGTCCGACAGCGTGTCGCCGGTGGTCACGTCCTTGAGGCCGACGGCGGCGGCGATGTCGCCGGCGAAGACTTCCTTGATCTCCTTGCGTTCATTGGCATGCATCTGCAGGATGCGCCCCAGGCGCTCCTTCTTGCCCTTGACCGGGTTGTAGACCGTGTCACCCGAATTGACGATGCCGGAATACACGCGGAAGAAGGTCAGCTGCCCCACGAACGGGTCGGTCATGATCTTGAAGGCCAGCGCCGAGAACGGCTCCTCATCCGAGGGATGGCGTTCGATCTCGCTGTCGTCCTCGCCATGGCCGGCAATGGCCGGTACATCCACCGGCGAGGGCAGGTAGTCGATCACCGCATCCAGCATGGCCTGCACGCCCTTGTTCTTGAAGGCGCTGCCAGCCAGCATCGGCACGATCTCGTTGGCCACCGTGCGCAGGCGCAGGCCGCGCTTGATGTCGTCTTCGGTGAGGGGATTGCCGGAGAGATATTTCTCCAGCAATTCCTCGTTGGCCTCGGCGGCCTGCTCGATCATGCGGTCACGCCATTCGCGTGCGGTCTCTTCCAGCTCCAGCGGGATGTCTTCGTACTTGAACAGCACGCCCTGGCTGGCCTCGTCCCAGATGATGGCTTTCATCTTGACCAGGTCGATCACGCCCGAGAAATGGTCTTCGGCGCCCACCGGAATCTGGATGGGGACGGCCTTGCCCTTGAGGCGTTCCTCGATCTGACGCTGCACGCGGAAGAAGTCCGCGCCGACGCGGTCCATCTTGTTGACGAAGGCGATGCGCGGCACCTTGTACTTGTTGGCCTGGCGCCAGACGGTCTCGGACTGCGGCTGCACGCCGCCCACCGAGTCGTACACCATCACCGCGCCATCGAGCACGCGCATGGAGCGCTCCACCTCGATGGTGAAGTCCACGTGGCCCGGGGTATCGATGATGTTGATGCGATGCTCGGGGTAGTTGCCGGCCATGCCCTTCCAGAACGCCGTGGTGGCCGCCGAGGTGATGGTGATGCCCCGTTCCTGCTCCTGCTCCATCCAGTCCATGGTGGCCGCACCGTTATGCACTTCGCCGATCTTGTGGTTCACACCCGTATAAAAAAGAATGCGTTCGGTGGTCGTGGTCTTGCCCGCGTCGATGTGGGCGCTGATACCGATGTTGCGGTAGTTTTCTATTCGGGTCTTGCGGCTCATGGCATGTCCTTTCGATGGGTGCCGTCAAATGTTTTTCTACAAGCGTGCAATCAGGCTTGCTTGGTCTGGTGACAGGTCGATGTTTTGGTCATTACACATTTATTTATGTAATGAGCATTAGATAATAGGAATGATGGGCGCAATATTCAAGGGGAAATCGAATATTTTGTAATGCAAATTAAAATAAACTACACTGCCTGACGAAACCATTACCGCAAGGGGTAATACCCCGCAAAGGACACCGATGATACGAACCCGCGGCCGCCCGCGCAGCTTCGACCGCGAACAGGCGCTGCATCTGGCCATGCAGGTCTTCTGGAACAAGGGCTACGAAGGCAGCACCATGGCCGACCTGACCGAGGCCATCGGCGTGAAGGCACCCAGCCTCTACGCCGCCTTTGGTGACAAGAATGCCTTGTTTCGCGAGGCCGTGGAGTTGTATTCGCGCACGGTCAGCGCCGAGCCGCTGCGGCTGTTGCAGGCCGGAAAGGGCATACGCGAAGACTTGCATGCCATGCTGCGTGCCAGCGTGCGCATGTATTCGGGAAAATCGACAGTACCCGGTTTGCCGGTAGGAAAGGGTTGCATGGTGGTGATCTCGGCCATCAACTGCGCGCCAGAGAACAGCGAGCACAGCGATGCCATGTCGCAGCGCCGGCACAAGCGCCGCAACGAGATCCGCGCCCGCCTGCTGCAGGCGCAGCGCGAGGGCGAGATCCGGGCCGACGCCGATGTCACCGCGCTGGGTGATTTCTATACCAGCTTCCTCAACGGCCTGGCGCTGGGCGCGCGCGACGGCGTCTCCAGTACGCGCCTGGCGGCCACGCTGGGTCATGCGATGCTGCCGCTGGAGAGTGTCCTGACCGGACCGGGTGATAGGGAGGCCTGAATCCCCATCGCCGGCATAAAAAAACGGGAGCCTGAGCTCCCGTTTTTCATCCAGCAACGGCCGGTGCGGTGGATCAGGCCGCGCGCGCCAGGGCGCCGTCGTTTTCCTTCAACTGTCCACCCAGCGCATCGACCAGGGCGGCCAGCAGCTTGGACAATTCACCGGTCATCAGCATGAAGTCGCCATCGAAGCGCTCGTCGTCGTTCTTGCCGGCGATCTCGCTGTCTTCCTTGAGCACATCCAGCGGCGCGATGCGCTTGACCGACAGGTTCTCGGTCAGCACGAAGGAGACCTTGTCGGCCCAGGTCAGCGCCAGGCGCGTGCATTGCTTGCCGGCCTCGATATGGCGGCGGATGTCATCGGCTTCCAGCGCGTGCCGCACGTAGCGCACGGTGGCCTTGCTCTCGGCGGTGGAACGCAGCTCGGTATCCTGGTCGACGGTAAAGCCGTTGGGCGCTTCGTCGCTAGCCAGCCAGTCGGTCATGGCCGCACCCGGCGACATCACCGTGCGCAGCGTCTCCAACGGGAACTTGGGGATGGCCTTGAAGAGCAGCTTCAGCACTTCCTCGGCCTTGCCGGGGCTGCCGGCATCGACCAGCAGCCAGCCATTGACGGGATCGATCCACACCCAGGTGCTGCGCACCACCGAGAAGGCGCGCGGCAGCAGCTCGTCGGTGACCTGTTCCTTCAATTCCTTGGTCTGCTTGCGACCCGGGGGGAAGCCTTGCTGTTCTTCCAGCTCGGCCGCGCGGGCCTTGGTGACCTGGTTGATCACGGTCGAGGGCAGCAGTTTCTTTTCGGTATCGAGTTTGAGCAGCAACTGGCGGTTGACCACATGGACGAGCTTGTCATTGTTGCGCGGCGAGACCCAGCCCTGGCTTTGCATTTCCAGGCTGGGGCAGGCGGCGAAGGCCTGGGGCGCGAGATGGGAGGCGAGCTCGTCGGCATTGATCGCCCACGGTGCAGGCAGACGATAGATCTGTAGATTCTTAAACCACATAAGCTTCCGGGGCAGGGACAAAAAAAGAAGATTCTACACGTCCGTCCAGGCGCAAGCGATGTCGGATTGTCCACGCTTCGGGGTAATTTTCCCCGTTCTGCGTGGACGGGAATCAATAATGCGGTGGCTTCTCGTTGGCCGCCGCACGATCCTGGCTGGTATCGGCCAGTTCCCGGAAGCGCTTGGCCAGCGCGCCCAGCAGCATTTCCAGTTCCTCTATCTTCTTTTGCTGGCGATAGACGGTCTGGTTGAGCTCGTCCACCAGGTCTTCCTGGTGGGCAATCTTCATTTCGATGTCGATGATGCGGTCTTCGTTGATCACTTGTGTTGTTCCTGTTGAGCTGCCGACAGATCCGCTGTACGGTCCCCGGCGTTGACCCATTCCCATGCGCCGCTGCCGGCGGCGTGACCGGTGGCGAAGCAGGCCGTGAGCAGGTAGCCGCCGGTGGGGGCTTCCCAGTCCAGCATTTCACCGGCGCAGAATACGCCCGGCAACGCACGCAGCATCAGCGCATCATCAAGCGCCTCGAAGCTGACGCCACCGGCGCTGCTGATGGCTTCGTCGATGGGGCGCGCTCGCAGTACCGTCAGGGGCAGAGCCTTGATCGCACGGGCCAGCCTGGCGGGATCGGCGAAGTCCTCGCGACTGACGATCTCGCGCAGCAGGGCCGCCTTGACGCCTTTGAGGTGCAGGCGGCTTTGCAGGTGGCTGGACATGGAGCGCGCACCACGCGGATGAGCCAGTTCGGCCTCCACCTTTTCCAGCGTCCAGTCCGGCAGCAGATCCAGGTACAGGCGCGCCGAGCCCTCGGTGGCGATCGTCTCGCGCAGTGCTGCCGACATGGCATAGACCAGCCCGCCTTCGATGCCGTGGGCGGTGACGATGAATTCGCCGCGGCGGTTCTGCATGCCTCCGCTGGGCAGGGCTACGCTGGCCACCACCGGCTTGACCGGTTCGCCCGCGAAGCGCTCGCGCAGGTGCTCGCTCCAGTCCAGTTCGAAGCCGCAATTGGAGGGCAGCAAGGGCGCCACCTCCACTTGCCGCTGCTGCAGCAGCGGGACCCAGGCGCCATCCGAACCCAGGCGCGACCAGCTGGCGCCGCCCAGGGCCAGCACCACGGCGTCGGCCTGCACGGCGATCTCGCCGTCGGGCTTGGCCAGGCGCAGTGTGCCATCAGCGTGCCAGCCCAGCCAGCGATGGCGCGTGTGGAAGCGCACGCCGGCTTCGCGCAGGCGGTGCAGCCAGGCACGCAACAGGGGCGCAGCCTTCATCTCGCGCGGGAAGACCCGGCCGGAGCTGCCGACGAAGGTCTCGATGCCCAGATCATGGATCCACTGACGCAGGCGCTCCGAATCGAAACGGCGCACGAAGGGCGCGAGCTGTTCGCGCCGGTTGCCGTAACGCGGCAGGAAGTCGGGTTGGGGCTCGGAATGGGTGATGTTCATGCCGCCACGGCCAGCCAGCAGGAATTTGCGTCCGGCCGAGGGCATGGCGTCATAGACGTCGACGCTGGCGCCGTGCTGCGCCAGCACTTCGGCAGCCATCAGGCCAGCCGGGCCGGCACCGATCACGGCCACGCGTGGTGGCTGGCCGTGGATGGAAGAGGGGAGGGTGTGCATCGGAGTCATGCGCGCGATGATACCGCCCGCGCGCGCTTGGCGCACGTACATCGGCGCAGATGGGCGGCGCCGGTCAGCGGCGATGTGGGGCGCTGTATTTGTTTTCCAGTCGAGCCACCACCAGCGCCAGGCAGATGGTCATGGAGAAATACAGCACGGAAATGGTGATATACGGTTCCCAGTAGCGGGCGTAGGTGCCGGCCACGGTGCGGGCGGCATAGGCCAGTTCGGCCAGGCCGATGGCCGAGACCAGCGAGGAATCCTTCAGCAGCGTGATGGCTTCGTTACCCAGCGGCGGCAGCATGCGGCGAAAGGCCTGGGGCAGCACCACGTAGCGCATCGTCAGGCCGTAGTTCATGCCCAGGCTGGCGGCGGCGTAGGATTGGCCGCGCTCGATGGACTGGATGCCGGCGCGGAAGATCTCGGAGATATAGGCCCCCGCATTCAGGGATAGCGCCACCGTGCCCGACAGGAAGGCACCGTAGTCCTGCTTGATGGTACGCGCCAGTTCGCCGGTGATCAGCAGGCCATGTTCCTGCTGCACCAGCACCGGCATCACCGCGAAGTGGATCAGCATGATCTGCACGAACAGCGGCGTGCCACGGAAGAAGGCCACGTAGAAGCCGGCCAGCCAGCGCAGGCACTTCAGCGGCCACTTCCAGGCGCCATGCCGGACGTCGGCCAGGCGCAGCATGCCCACCAGCAGACCGATCACGGTGCCGATCACGATACTGATCAGCGACACCTGCAAGGTCATGAGAACGCCCTTGGCGAACAACGGCGCATAGCCTTGGATGATGCTCCAGCGGAAATCCATGTCGGACTCGATTGGTGGGTGAAAAAACGGGTTCTGGAAAGACAGGACGGCGGCATCATGCCGCCGTCTTGGTGTTGCGTTTGCTGCTTATTCGCTGCTTGTTTGCCGCTTAGTTGCTGCTTAGTTGCAGCTTATCTGCAGCTTACTTGCCAAAGTATTGCGCGCTGATGGCCGCGAAGCTGCCATCGGCCTTCATGTCGGCCAGGCCCTTGTTGATCTTGGCCAGCAGTTCCGGGTCATCCTTGCGCACGGCGATGCCGTAGTCTTCCTTGGGGAAGCTCGGATCGGTCACGGTGCGCAGCTTGCTGTTGGGATTGTTGGCGATGTAGTTCTTCACTACCGGCTCGTCGGCCACGACCGCATCGACGCCGCCGCTTTCCAGCTCCTTCAGGGCCAGCGGGGTGGAGTCGAAGCGCTTGATCTTGGCGCTGTTCTTGCCCAGTACCTGCTGCACCAGCTCGTCACCGGAGGTGGCGCTCTGGGTGCCCACGGTCAGGGGCTTGAGGTCATCCATCTTGCTGACCTTGGTGTCGGCGGCCGGCAGGGCGATGGTCTGGGTCGCCACGAAGTACGGGTCCGAGAAGCTCACCGACTTCTTGCGCTCGTCGGTGATGGTGATGGCCGAGATCAGCAGGTCGCGGTCACCCTGGGCCAGGAAGTTGAAGAAGCCTTCGAACGGAGTCGGCACGAACTTGACCTCGATGCCGATCTTCTTGGCCAGGGCCTTCATGATGTCGATGTCGAAGCCAACCACTTCCTTCTGTTCGTTTTCCGAGGAGAAGGGCGCATAGGCCGATTCCACGCCCACCACGTAGACGCGGGCGGGGGCGGCGGCTTGCGGCGCGGCAGCGGCGGCGCTCTTGTCTTCCTGCTTGCCACAGGCGGCCAGGCCCAGCATGCCGACGAAGCCGGCGGTCAGCGCCAGCGCGCGGGCGTGGCGGGAGAACATCTTGATCATCTTGCGGATTTCCTTGTCTGGAATGGTGGAACGGAACAGGGCTGGCCGCGCGGCTTACGCAGTGGCCGGTGTTGCTCCGGTGAAACTCGGGGATTTTTTTGCAGGCCGCATTGTAAACCGCGAGGCCGCCGCAGCGTGCAGTTTGCCGTCAAAAATGCACAATAAATGCGCAGCATGGCGGTTTTTTGCCACGTCCGGGCGGCTTTCGCCATCTTGCCCGGTCGCTTGCCTCAACCGCCCTCGGGTGTGGCCCGGGGCTTCTGCAGCAAGGCCTTGAGGTTGGCCAGGCGTGCCTGGGGCGTGATCTTCTCGTCTTCCTTGGGCGGGGCTTCGCCCTCGTCCAGGCGCATTTCCTTGACGAAGCGCGAGATCTGGCACTCGATCACTTCCTTGGCGCGCTTGCGGCGCTTGCACCAGGACAGGTGCAGCGAGCGCTGGGCGCGGGTGATGCCCACGTACATCAGCCGGCGTTCTTCTTCCACGCGCGCCGCCGCGGCCTCGGGCGGGGTGTCGGGATCGCCCTTGTGCGGCAGGATGCCTTCTTCCACTCCCACCAGGAACACGTGCGGGAATTCCAATCCCTTGGAGGCATGCAGGGTCGACATGCGCACCGCGTCCTGTTCCTCGTCGCGGCCTTCGAGCATGCTCATCAGGGCCACCATCTGGGTGATTTCCAGCAGGTTCTTTTCTTCGCCGTCGCCATCGCGGCCGCCGCAGGCGCGTTCCTTCAACCAGTTGATGAAGTCCACCACGTTCTGCCAGCGCGCCTGGGCGGCGCGTTCCTCGAAGCTGTCGTAGAGGTAGAACTCGTAGTTGATGGCTTCCATCATGTCGTCCAGCACGCGGCCAGCTTCGGCGCCGCTGCCGGAGGGGCCGGGGCGGGTGGCGCGCGACTCCAGCGCATTGATGAAGTCGCAGAACTTGCGCAGCGGCAGCAGCTGGCGGTCGGTCAGCTTGTCTTCCAGGCCACCCTTGTAGACGGCCTCGAACAGCGAGCACTGCCATTGCCCGGCCAGCGTGCCCAGCACTTCCAGGGTGGCCTGGCCGACGCCACGGCGCGGCGTGGTGACGGCGCGGATGAAGGCCGGATCGTCGTCCTGGTTGGCGATCAGGCGCAGGTAGGCAATGATGTCCTTGATCTCGGCGCGGTCGAAATAGCTCTGGCCGCCGGACATGACGTAGGGAATGCGTTCGCGGCGCAGCGATTTTTCCAGGATGCGGGCCTGGTGGTTGCCGCGGTACAGGATGGCGTAGTCGGCGAACTTGGCGCGCCGCTCGAAGCGGTGTGCCGAGAGGGTGATGGCGATCTGGTCGGCTTCGGCTTCCTCGTCATCCATGGCCATCACGCTGATGGGGTCGCCCAGGCCGTGTTCCGACCACAGGGTCTTGTCGAACAGCTTGGGGTTGTTGGAAATGACCGCATTGGCGGCCTGCAGGATGCGCGTGCTGGAGCGGTAGTTCTGTTCCAGCTTGATCAGGTGCAGGTTGGGGAAGTCCACGCCCAGCAGTTTCAGGTTCTCGATGGTGGCGCCGCGCCAGGCGTAGATGGCCTGGTCGTCGTCACCCACGGCGGTGAACATGGGTTTCTTGCCGATCCCGGTGACCAGCAGCTTGACCAGTTCGTACTGGCAGGTGTTGGTGTCCTGGTATTCGTCGATGAGCAGGTAGCGCAGCTTGCGCTGCCAGCGGTCGCGCACTTCCTCGTTGCTGCGGAACAGTTCCACCGGCAGGCGGATCAGGTCATCGAAATCGACCGCCTGGTAGGCCTTGAGCGTGGCCACATAGCTGCGGTAGATGCGCGCGGCCTGGGCCTCATCCTCGGTGCGGGCATTCTTCTCGGCCAGGTCGGGGTCGACCAGGCCGTTCTTCCACAGCGAGATGGCATTCTGGATGCCGCGGATGATGGCCTTGTCAGTCGTCACCGCCAGCTCTTGCACCAGGGAAAAACAATCGTCGCTGTCCATGATTGAAAAGCGGTCCTTCAACCCCAGATGCTTGGACTCCTGCCGCAAGATCTTCACGCCCAGCGAGTGGAAGGTCGATACCGTCAGGTGCTTGGCCTGCTTGGGGTCCTTCAACAGCTTGGCGATGCGTTCCTGCATTTCCAGCGCGGCCTTGTTGGTAAAGGTCAGCGCGGCGATGTTGCGGGATTCGTAGCCGCAGTTCTCGATCAGATGCGCGATCTTCTGCGTGATTACACGCGTCTTGCCCGAGCCGGCGCCGGCCAGCACCAGGCAAGGGCCGGCCATGTAGTGGACGGCTTCGCTTTGCGGTTTGTTCAGGCCGAAGGAGGGAGCGGACATACGGATAGCGTGGGCATCGGCAGGGGGAAAGAGGCGCCATTGTAGCAGCCCGGGGAAGGCGTCCCTGTGGGACAATGGCCACATCGGACCGGCCACGGGCAGGTCCCACATTTATCCGCGCGTGTGCGCATCAGAGTGCCATCATGAAATTCAACCATCTCATCCAGATCAACGATCCGCTCAACCCGCTGATCGATTCCCTGACCCGCGAACAGCTGTGGCGCGGCCTGGTGCTGCGTGCCGAGTCGCCGCGCCTGTTCATGCCGCATCTTGACGATTGCCAGCTCTCCGAGAAGAGCATGGACAGCGTGTGCCGCGCCTTGCGCTATGGCGACCTGGTGATCCAGGACAAGGTGATCTACCTGCCGCAGATCCAGGTCATCTACGAAGTGCCGGCGCAGGGCGAGATCCCGGCCTCGCGCATGAGCATGACCATCGAGGAGCCAGAGACCGATGTGCTGTTCGTGCGCTTCGAGTACGACGATGGCAAGCCCGAGGACATCGACGGCAGTGAAGCCTTCTATGACAATTTCCGCCGTTCGGCCTACCAGGAGGCCGACATCGATACCATCCGCATCATCCGCGAGATGACCCAGCGCGGGTCCTTGCATTGAACGCTGCGCAGGGCGCAGTCACATGAAAAACGCGGACCCTGGTCCGCGTTTTTTATTCGTGCCGACTCAGGCCAGCAGCCGTCCCAATGCCCCGTTGACCAGCGCGCCACCGACCACCAGCCAGCCGAACAGCACCGCGCCCAGGATCATCGGCTTGATGCCGGCATTGCGCAGTGCCGAGAGGTGGGTGCTCAGGCCCAGGGCCGCCATGGCCATGGCCAGCATGAAGGTATCGGCTTGCAGCACGACCCGGTTGAGTGCGGCGGGCAGCGGGAAGATGGAGTTCAGCACCACCACACCGATGAAGGCGAAGGCGAACCAGGGGATCGACAGCTTGCCTTGCTGCTGATGTGTGCTGTCGTGGCGACCGGCCTTCATCGACAGCATCAGCAGGAAGGGCGCCAGCATCATCACGCGGACCATCTTGGTGATCACCGCGACATCGGCGGTGTGCTGGTCGATGGAGCGGGCTGCGGCCAGCACCTGCGCCACTTCGTGGACGGTGGAACCGATATAGATGCCGAAGTCGGGCAGGCGCATGCCCCAGACCGGTTCGGCTTGCAGCGTATAAAGCAGCGGATAGAGGAAGATCGCCAGCGAACCGAAGATGACCACGGTCGACACCGCCACCGTGACCTGCTCGCTGCGTGCGCGCAGCACCGGCTCGGTGGCCATGACGGCGGCAGCGCCGCAGATGGAGCTGCCGGCGCCGATCAGCAAGGCCGCATCGCGATCCAGCTTGAGCACACGGGTACCGACCAGCCAGGCCAGGCCGAAGGTGGACAGCAGCATGGCCGCATCGATGACCACCCCGGCCACGCCGACATGGGCGATATCCTGGAAGGTCAGGCGAAATCCATAGAGGATGATGCCGGCCCGCAACAGGGTTTGCTTGGAAAAGCGCACGCCCTCGCCACAGGCCGCGCCCAGGCGCGGATAAACCGTATTGCCGATGACGATGCCCAGCACGATGGCCACCGTCAGCGCCGAGAAACCGTGCGCCTGCAGCCAGCCGATGTCACCCAGGCCCATGGCGGCCCAGGCCACCGCGCCCGAAAGCGCCAGGCCGGCGGCGGCGGGATGCAGGGGGGATGTCAGGGCGGCGCTACGCATGATGCTCTCCACGTGGGGTTGTGCTGTCGATGCCAGCACTGTACGCGGGATGTATTTAAAAGAAAAACACGTTATTTTGCTAATATCTACCTGTGTAACAGGTAGGTTGGGAATCCGTCCCGCACCTCGGGAACATGGCCACGGAGAACAGGGCAGGATGAAAATCACATTGCGGCAATTGCAGATCTTCCTGGCGGTAGCCCAGTCCGGCTCCACCACGGCGGCAGCCGGCATGGTGGCGCTGTCGCAATCGGCGGCCAGTGCCGCGTTGAATGAACTGGAACATCTGCTGGGCGTGCAATTGTTCGACCGCGTCGGCAAGCGCCTGGTGTTGAACGACAGTGGCCGGCAGCTGCTGCCCCAGGCACGCCACATGCTCGATGCCGCCCAGACCATCGAGCGCCAGTTTGCCGATCCGATGGCGGGCAGCGAATTGCATATCGGCGCCTCCACCACCATCGGCAGCTACCTGTTGCCGGCCATGATCGCGGCCTACCGCAAGGAGCACACTGGTGCGCGGGTACGGGCGCTGGTGGCCAATACCGCCGATATCGTCGATGCGGTGGTCAATTTCGAGGTCGATGCGGGATTGATCGAAGGGCCCTGCCATGCCGACGATGTCGAGGTCGAACCATGGATGACCGATGAACTGATCGTGGTGGCCGCGCCGCGCCATCCCATCCTGCAAGGCGGGCGCAAGATCACGCTGAAGATGCTGCGCGCGGCCGACTGGCTCTTGCGTGAGGCCGGTTCCGGCACGCGCGAGGCGGTCGAGCATGCCCTGATTCCCTATCTGCATTACCTGCCGTCCTCGTTCGAGTTCGGCAATTCCGAGGCGATCAAGCGCGCCACGGCCGAGGGGCTGGGCATCAGTTGCCTGTCACGCTCAGTGGTGCAGGACATGATCGAGTCACGCAAGCTGGTCGAACTTGCCACGCCGCTGCCGAGCCTGCGCCGACACTTCTATATGGTGGTCAGCCGGCATCGTGCGCCCTCGCCCAGCCTGGGCAAGCTGCTGGACTTCTGCCGCCAGTGGGCTCACCGACCGTCATCGCCGCACTGAGGCGGCTGCGCTCACAGCGGCTCGAACACGCCTGCGCTGCGATTCTTGGCGACCTTGTTCCAGGCAAAGATGCGGCCATTCATCGCCACATAGACACCGGCTGGCAGTACCTGCGCAACGCCGCAGGCGAAGCCGAAATTGAACTGGGCATCGGAATTGGCGATCTCGTAGGGGATCATGGCGCCGGTCAGCACCACCGTCTTGTCCTGCAGTGCCTGGCCCAGTACCTGGGCGGTCTGCTGCATGGTGTCGGTGCCATGCACGATGACGATGGCGCGCTGAAGCGATGCCTCGCAAGCGGCCAGGACACGCTGGCGGTCGGCATCCTGCATCTCCAGCGAGTCGAGCAGGCGTAGTTCCTCCAGCACCACTTCGGCGGTGATGCGCGCGCGTGCGATCACTTGCGGCAGGTGGCTGGCGCCGAAACCGAGTTCGCCCGCGATCTCGTTGTAGTGCTTGTCGAAGGTGCCGCCGGTGGCGATGATGCGCAGGCTCATGGTGGTTCGGTCTCCTGAAGTGAAAAATGCCGTCCGCTATCTTACACGGACGGCATGCCGGCTTGTTGCCGATGCTGGCCGGGTCAGGCCGCCAGCAGGGTTTCCTTCTGCGCCGCCAGGGGCGTGTCTGCGGCCTGTGTCACCAGTTCCAGCGCAGGTGGCTGCGGTACGCTGCCATCCACCACCCAGGCGAACAGGCGCTCGACCTCGATGGCCTGGATCAGCAGCTTGCCGCCATTGGCCTTGATCACCTGCGAGACCAGCATGGACTCGCCCTGCATCGCAAACGGGGTATGGATGATCTGCGCCTGGCTGAATTGCGGCACGGCGTGCAGTTCATCGACCAGCAGGCCAATGGTATGCCCGCCGTGCTGCACGATCATCACCTGGCTGCTGCTGGTGATGGCCGAACGGCTGCCACGGATCAGGAATCCCAGGTCGAAGACCCAGATGAAGTCCTTGTGATGGTCGTCGCGTTGCAGTCCCAGCACCCCGATCTGCTCGGCACGCCTGCCCATGGAGGTGGGCAGCACCTCGCTGTAGGGAACGGCCTCCATGACGTGTGCGGCGGCGATGGCAAAGAGGCTATGGTCGGAGAAGAAGGTGGCGTATTCGAGGTCTTCGCCGTCGCTCCTGATTGCGTCATCCTGTTGCAGCTGGAAGGCGTTGCCGCCGTTGGTGCTGCCTGCCTCGGTGACCGCGCCGAAGCACTGGAACACCACTGCAATCACGTCTTCCTGGTAGCCATCGCTGGTCTTGAATTCGCGATAGCCGTTGGAGGCGCTGGCGGCGACGATGGCGTACTGGCCGTCGTGCAAGGTGACATTGGAGCGGTTGGCGCCATTGGCCAGCTGCAGCATGGCGCCATCGATCTCCAGTGTGCTGCCGACGGGCCGGGTGGCATCGGTGCTGGCCAGGATGCGCCCGTCACGGCTGACGTAGAAGGCGCTCATGCGCTCCTTGCCGGCCAGTCCCGCCACCAGCATGTTGCGCAGTTCCGGCTCGGCATCGAAGACGATGCCGATGCCGCCCACCACGACATCCTGTTCCAGCGCACGGATGGCGGCGTGGTAGATGTAGGTATCGCGGCCGCCATACAGTGCACTGGGGCGGAAGGGACTGACGTGGTAGTGCTGCGCGCTGTGCAGGGCCCTGACCGCCTCCAGCGTGGCCTGGTCGATGTGGCTGCCGATCACGCTTTCGCGCGCCTCGCCGGTGCTGGCGATGATGCGCCCGTGGCGATCGTAGACGAACAGGCGCGTATAGACCGTATAGAGTCCATTGATGGTGGCCAGGATGGCGTCGATCCTGGCGCTGTCGGCGCTATCGATCTCGGCCTGCGCCAGCACGCTGCGCAGCTCGGGTGTGAGTGCCCACCAGCGGCAGTCGTCG
>JAFAMT010000304.1 GCA_019233085.1 Herbaspirillum sp. | reverse complement strand
CCACCGAGTCCGTAGACGGTCTCGGTAGGAAACGCCACCAGGCCGCCCTGCTCCAGCTTGCGGGCTGCATGCATGATGGCCGCGGCATCGATATGCACACCGGAGGAAGTGCTCTTGTCGTTCATCGCCCTATCCTTGCCTTACAGCGCAATGCCGAGGATGGCGCAGGCCGCAGCCAGTTGCTGCTGCGCGTCTTCCAGCGTGGCACCGGTGAAGGTGACGTGTCCCATCTTGCGGCCGCGACGGGCTTCGGCCTTGCCATAGAGGTGCAGATGCGCACCCGGCAGCGCCAGTACCTGATCCCAGGCGGGCTCGCGTCGTGCGTCGTCCTCGCCTTCGCCTTCGTACCAGACATCACCCAGGATGTTCAACATCACCGACGGCGAATGCTGGCGCGTATCGCCCAGCGGCAGGCGCGCCATGGCGCGGGCCTGCTGTTCGAACTGGCTGGTGACGCAGGCGTCGATGGTGTAGTGGCCACTGTTGTGCGGACGCGGTGCCATCTCGTTGACCACCAGCGTGCCATCGTCGAGCACGAAGAACTCGATGCACAACACGCCCACGTACTGCATCGCGCCGATGATCTGCAGCGCCGCCTGCTGGGCACGCGCGGCGGCATCAGCCTTGATGTTGGGACCGGGGACGGTGGTGGTGAAGAGGATGCCGTCGCGATGTACGTTCTCGGCGATCGGATAGACCACGGCCTGGCCATCGTGACCACGCGCGACCAGCACCGAGACCTCGTAGGCCAGCGGCAGCATCTTTTCCAGCACGCAGGTCACGCCCTTCATGTCGGCGAAAGCGCTGCGCACTTCTTCCACGCTGCGCACGCGCACCTGGCCCTTGCCGTCATAGCCCATGCGGGCGGTCTTGAGGATGCCGGGCAAGAGGCCGGCATCGAGTCCATCGATATCGGCGGCGCTGTTGATCACCAGATGCGGTGCCGGCAGCACACCGGAGCGCGATGCGCATTCGGTGAAGAAGGCCTTCTCTGCAGTGCGGTCCTGCGCAATCGACACACCTGACGCAGCCGGTGCGACGAAGGTCTGGCCGGCCAGCGTGGCCAGACTCTGCGCCGAGACGTTCTCGAACTCGGTGGTCACGGCAGCACACAGCTTGCCCAGCTCGGCCAGGGCCTGGCCGTCCTCATAGGCAGCGTTGATGAGGCGATCGGCGACCTGTCCGGCCGGACAGTCGGCATCGGCCTCCAGCACGGCAACCTTGAAACCCATGCTCTGTGCTGCGTGGGCAAACATGCGGCCCAACTGGCCGCCACCCATCACACCCAGCCAGGTGGCGGGCGTGGTGGAAGGCACGGCGGCGCGCGCGGCCGCCGAAGGGGATGCAAACTGCGAGGTCATACAGGCAACTTCATGTCGAGAGCGACTTGCGTCTGGGTCTTGCGGAAGGCTTCCAGCTTCTCAGCCAGGGCCGCATCGGTGGTGGCCAGCATGGCGATGGCCGACAGCGCCGCATTGGCGGCACCGGCTTCGCCGATGGCATAGGTGGCCACCGGAATGCCCTTGGGCATCTGCACGATGGACAACAGCGAATCCTCGCCGCGCAGGTACTTGGAGGGCACCGGCACACCCAGCACCGGCACGATGGTCTTGGCGGCGATCATGCCCGGCAGGTGGGCGGCACCGCCGGCACCGGCGATGATGGCGCGCAAGCCGCGCGCGCGGGCGCTCTCGGCGTAGGCAAACATCTGGTCCGGCATGCGGTGCGCGGAAATCACCTGCGCTTCGAACGGCACGCCGAAGTCCTTCAGGATGGCGACCGCATTCTGCATCACCTCCCAGTCCGAGGACGAGCCCATGACCACGCCCACCAGGGGCTTGACGGTATCGCTCATGATCTCAGTCCTTCAGCTTGTTACCGGTCAGGCGCTCCAGCGCTTCGCGGTACTTGGCGCCGGTCTTCTCGATGACGTCGGCCGGCAGCGGCGGCGCCGGCGGGGTCTTTTGCCAGCCGTCGACGGTTTCCAGGTAGTCGCGCACGAACTGCTTGTCGAAGGACGGCGGCGAGATACCGACTTGGTAGCTGTCAGCCGGCCAGAAGCGCGAGGAGTCGGCGGTCAGCACTTCATCCATCAGGTGCAGCACGCCATCGTCATCCAGGCCGAACTCGAACTTGGTGTCGGCGATGATGATGCCGCGGGTGGCGGCGTAGTCGGCGGCCTCCTTGTAGAGCTGGATGGCGACGTCGCGGATCTTGTGCGCCAGCTCGGTGCCGATGCGCTTTTCGGTTTCCTCGAAGCTGATGTTTTCGTCGTGTTCACCCAGGTCGGCCTTGGCGGCCGGGGTGAAGATCGGCTGTTCCAGCTTGGAAGCCTGTTGCAGGCCGGCCGGCAGCTGGATGCCGCAGATCGCGCCGGTGGCCTGGTAATCCTTCCAGCCGGAGCCGATGATGTAGCCGCGCACCACGGCTTCCACCAGGATCGGCTTCAGGCGCTTGGCCACCACGGCGCGTCCGCGCACCTGCTCCACTTCGGCCGGGCTCACCACCGACTCCGGATCCACGCCGGTGAGGTGATTGGGCAGGATGTGGCCGAGCTTCTCGAACCAGAAATCGCTCATCTGGTTCAAGACCTTGCCCTTGCCGGGGATCGGTTCGTTCATGATGACATCGAAGGCCGACAGGCGATCGGTGGTCACGATCAACAGCTTGTCGTCACCGACGGCGTAGTTTTCGCGGACCTTGCCGGTGCCCAGCAGGGGCAGGGAAGTGATCGAGGATTTGTACAGACTGCTCATGATGGTCTTTTCGTAAAGTCAAAAACCGGAACCGCCATTGTCAGGGCGATTCCGGTCGGTTGGTGCCGGCGCTTGGTTTCCCAGCGCTTACTGGACGATCTGTGCCAGTTCGCCGCTCTTGTACTTCTCGGCGATCTTTTCCAGCGAGACCGGCTTGATCTTGCCGGCCTGGCCTTCGCAACCGAAGGACAGGAAGCGTGCCTTGCAGACCAGCTTGGCGGCTTCGCGGGCTGGCTTGAGGTAGTCGCGCGGGTCGAACTTGGACGGGTTCTCGAACAGGTAGCGACGGATCGCACCGGTCATGGCCAGGCGGATGTCGGTGTCGATGTTGATCTTGCGCACGCCGTGCTTGATGCCTTCCTGGATCTCTTCGACCGGCACGCCATAGGTTTCCTTCATGTCGCCGCCGAATTCGCGGATCTCGGCCAGCAGTTCCTGCGGCACGGAAGAGGAACCGTGCATCACCAGGTGGGTGTTGGGGATGCGGGCGTGGATTTCCTTGATGCGGTCGATGGCCAGGATGTCGCCGGTGGGCTTGCGCGAGAACTTGTAGGCGCCGTGCGAGGTACCGATGGCAATGGCCAGCGCGTCGCACTGGGTGGCCTTGACGAAGTCGGCAGCCTGGTTGACGTCGGTCAGCAGCTGTTCGCGGGTCATGGTGCCGTCGGCGCCGTGGCCGTCTTCCTTGTCACCCTTCATGGTTTCCAGCGAACCCAGAACGCCCAGTTCGGCCTCCACCGTCACGCCGATGGCGTGCGAGAACTCGACCACCTTGCGCGAGACTTCGACGTTGTACTCGTAGCTGGCAACGGTCTTGCCGTCGGCTTCCAGCGAGCCATCCATCATCACCGAAGAGAAACCGGACTTGATGGCGGCCATGCACACGGCCGGCGACTGGCCGTGATCCTGGTGCATCACCACGGGGATATGCGGATAGGCTTCCACGGCCGCCGAGATCAGGTGGCGCAGGAAGGCTTCACCGGCATACTTGCGGGCGCCGGCCGAGGCTTGCATGATCACCGGCGAACCGACTTCGTTGGCCGCTTCCATGATGGCAGTGACCTGCTCCAGGTTGTTGACGTTGAATGCCGGCAGGCCGTAGCCGTTTTCGGCGGCGTGGTCCAGCAATTGACGCATGGATACGAGAGGCATGATGAAACTCCAGAACGATGAAAAAATCAGTACTCGCCAACGCGCAGGATCTTCAGCGCATTGGTACCGCCGACCTGGCCGATGGGCTCGCCCCAGGTGGCCACGATCAGGTCCCCCTTCTGCACCGCGCCTTGCGCCAGCAGCAGGTCCTGGGCACCCTTCAACATGGTTTCGGTGTCGGCACATTGCGCCAGTTCCAGCGTATGGACGTTGCGGAACAGCGAGGCCTTGCGGCGGGTGGCGACATTGGGGGTGATCGCGAAGATCGGGATATCGATGTTGTGACGGCTCATCCACAGGGCCGTCGAACCGGATTCGGTGAGCGCGGCGATGGCCTTGACGCGCAGGTGGTGCGCGGTGAACAGGGCGCCATAGGCGATCGACTGGTCCACGCGGGTGAAGCGCAGGTTCAGGAAATCGGCGTCCAGCTGCACGTTGTCAGAGCGCTCGGCTTCGATACAGATGGCTGACATGGCTTCCACGGTTTCCACCGGATACTTGCCGGAGGCGGTCTCGGCCGAGGTCATCACGGCATCGGTGCCGTCGAGCACGGCGTTGGCCACGTCGGAGACTTCGGCACGGGTCGGCACGGCATTGACGATCATGGACTCCATCATCTGGGTCGCGGTGATGGTCAGCTTGTTGGAGGCGCGCGCCATCTTGATCATGCGCTTCTGCAAACCCGGTACGGCGGCGTTGCCCACTTCCACGGCCAGGTCGCCACGGGCCACCATGATGCCGTCGGAGGCGTCGAGGATCTCCTGCAGCAGCGGGATCGCTTCGGCACGCTCGATCTTGGCGATCATCATCGGCTTGTGGCCGAAGGGCTCGCCGGCCACATTGGAGAGCTGGCGCGCCATTTCCATGTCGGTGGCGTTCTTGGGGAAGGACACCGCTACATAATCAGCCTGGAAGCTCATGGCGGTCTTGATGTCGTCCATGTCCTTGGCGGTCAGTGCCGGCGCGGACAAGCCGCCACCCTGGCGGTTGATGCCCTTGTTGTTGGACAGTTCGCCGCCGATCACGACCACGGTGTGGATCTCGTTGCCCAGCACGCGCTCGACCTTCAGCACGATCAGGCCATCGTTCAACAGCAGGATGTCATTGCCACGCAGGTCGCGCGGCAGGGCCTTGTAGTCCAGGCCCACACGTTCCTGGTTGCCCATCTGGCAGTCGGCGTCGAGGATGAACTTGTCACCGTTGGCAAGCATAACCTTGCCGTTCTCGAACTTGCCCACGCGGATCTTGGGGCCTTGCAGGTCGGCCATGATGGCGACCTTCTTGCCGCACTCATCGGCCACTTCGCGCACCAGGCTGGCGCGGTCGATATGGTCTTGCGGCTTGCCGTGGGAGAAATTCAGGCGCACGACGTCGACGCCGGCGCGGATCATGCGGGTCAGGGTTTCGCGATCGCTGGACGCGGGGCCGATGGTAGCGACGATTTTTGTTGCTCTGGACATGAAAACCTTCTGGTTGCGACTTTTAGATGAAGAAGCCCGCTGCCCGGCCCAATGCAGGGCCGATCAGGCGGAGAGCTTCCGCCCCGAACGCGCGTCTCCTGCGCGTCCATCTTGTTGATGCTTCAGACTCAGAATCCGGGATACTGCCAGGTTCAAGGTGCCGCGCCCGGCAGGCGCAGCACCGTTCATGCTTATTTACTGCGCTGGTTGCGCTTATTGCGCGCGTTGCAGCAGGATCTCGACGGCCGGCAGGATCTTGCCTTCCAGAAACTCCAGGAAAGCGCCACCACCGGTGGAGATGTAGCCGACCTTGTCGGCGATGTCGTACTTGGCGATCGCCGCCAGGGTGTCGCCACCACCGGCAATGGAGAAGCCCGACGAGGCCGCGATGGCGCGTGCCAGGGTCTCGGTGCCACCGCCGAACTGGTCGAACTCGAACACGCCCACCGGGCCGTTCCAGACGATGGTGCCGGCGCTGCCCAGCTGCTGGGCCAGGGCGGCTGCGGTCTTGGGACCGATGTCGAAGATCATGTCGTCGTCGGCCACGTCCTTGGCATCCTTCACGGTGGCCACGGCGGTCGGGGAGAATTCCTTGCCCACCACCACATCGGTGGGGATGGGTACCGAAGCGCCGCGCTTGGCCATGAGCTCGATGATGGCCTTGGCGTCATCGACCAGGTCCGGCTCGGCCAGGGACTTGCCGATCTTCAGGCCGGCAGCCAGCATGAAGGTATTGGCGATGCCGCCGCCGACGATCAGGTTGTCCACCTTCTCGGCCAGGGTCTTGAGGATGGTCAGCTTGGTCGAGACCTTGGAGCCTGCCACGATGGCCACCAGCGGGCGGGCAGGCTGGTTCAAGGCCTTGCCCAATGCGTCCAGTTCGGCTGCCAGCAGCGGGCCGGCACAGGCCACCGGGGCGAACTTGGCCACGCCATAGGTGGTGGCTTCGGCGCGGTGCGCGGTACCGAAGGCGTCGTTGACATAGATATCGCAGAGCTTGGCGATCTTTTGCGCCAGTTCGTCACTGTTCTTCTTCTCGCCCTTGTTCAGGCGGCAATTTTCCAGCAATACCACCTGGCCGGGCTGCACATCCACGCCGTCGACCCAGTTAGCCACCAGCTTGACGTCCGAACCCAGCAGCTCGGAGAGACGCTTGGCCACGGGCGCCAGCGAATCCTCGGGCTTGAACTCGCCTTCCACCGGACGACCCAGGTGCGACGTGACCATCACTGCGGCGCCAGCCTGCTGGGCTTCGCGAATGGCCGGCACCGAAGCGCGGATGCGCGTATCTTCGGTGATATTGCCTGCATCATCCTGCGGCACGTTCAGATCGGCGCGGATGAAGACACGTTTGCCTTGCAATTGGTTGGCAGAAATGAGGTCGCTCAGTCGGTTGAATTTCATAGGTAGGAATTCGGAGAAGGGGGCGAAAAACGTCATATTTTACTCCAGCCTGACCCTCTCCTGAGGGCTTTTTGGCGGGTCGGGCGGCTGGATTGGCCTATCGGGGCCATTCCCGGCCGGCGCTGTCGGCAACTTCACAACATCCAGCGCAACACTGTAAAGAGTGCCATTCCGGCCACAATAGTTCCCAACAGATGCCGCGTCGCAGCAAAGAAAATCGCCCCACCGATGCCGGCGAGCAACTTCGGATTGGCCAGGCTGATATCGACCATGTCGCGCGCCACCACCAGATCGGGGATGACGATGGCCGCCATGGCGGCGGCCGGTGCATAGCTGAGCGCGTGCTTGAGGCGCGGCGGCAGCTTGACCGCGTGGCCGAAGAGGAAGAAGCCACTGCGCGTAAGCACGGTCGACAAGGTCATCAGGACGATGGCGGCCCAGACATACCACTCGTTCATGCCGCCACGCCCTCCTCCTTATCATTGCCAGGAAGCAACTTGTCGACCAGCAAGGCCGTGGCCATGCCCAGCAACATGGCCACCAGCAGGCCCAGCCGGTACGGCAGCCCCAGGGCCAGCACCGCCACCGTGCCCGATACCGCCACCCCGGCTAGCGCGGGCAGGCTGCTGGTCATGGGGATCATGATGGCGATCAAGGCCAGGGTACCGGCAAAGCCGATGTTCCAGCTCTCCGGGATCTGGCTGGCCAGCAGGATGCCGATGGTCGCACCCAGTTGCCAGGCCACCCAGCCGGGATAGCAGATGGCGGCAAAATAGCCGATCTTGCCAGCCGGCTGGCCGAAGGTGGAGGGCGGGAACCGTTGCGGGAAGAAGGCCATCGAGATATCGCCATTGAAAAAACCGTACCAGACGCGGCGATACCAGGGCAGATGCTCGAAATGCGGCGCCACGGCGGCGGAAAAGATGACAAAGCGCAGGTTCACGATCATCGCCGTGAAGAACACCACCAGCAGCGGCGTCCCCACCGCCAGCAGCGGCAGCACCGCAAACTGGGCCGACCCGGCATAGACCAGCAGGCTCATGCCCAGCGACTGGAAGATGCTCATGCCCGACTTGACCATGGCCATCCCCGACACCACGCCCCAGGCCAGCACTGCCGGGATGGTCGAGGCACTGGCACGCCAGCCTTCCTGGAAGGCCTGCTTCTCGATATGGCGCGGATCGGTCTCCGGACTGTGGCAGTCCCCGGAGGCGGCCTCGCCTGTCTCCTTCTGCATTCTTGTTCCGTTTTGCGCTTGATTGAACGAACTGCCGCGGCAAATCAGCTGCCGACGGCATGTGCTGCCTGTTGTATGACATTTTCACTCGGTCCGGTCATTCTACAGATGAAAGTTTTTGCTCGTGTGAATCCGCTAAAATGTAGGTCGCCGCAGTGCACACACGTCCCGCCCCGGCTCACCGGTGCGATGACAACAGACGCGTGCTGCACCACTGGATACCGTTTTCAATGTTTCACGCCCCAACGCTTTATCTACGGAGAACAAGATGAGCCAAGCTCAAGCATCGCAGGCCGTGGTCCTGCTCGAAGGAAAAGACCTGCCGGCCCACTGCCCCAACCCCAGCATGACCAGCTGGAACTCGCATCCGCGCGTGTTCCTGGAACTGGATGCGCACGGCGCGGCCAAATGCCCGTACTGCGGCACCCAGTACCAGCTCAAGCCGGGTACCGTGGTCAAGGGCCACCACTGATCCAGGCGAACACGCCAGACACGAGAGGGCCCGCAAGGCCCTCTTTTCATCTGCTCCGGAGATTGTCATGCCGCGTACCAAACTGATCCATGGCTCGCCCGACGAGATCGAAGCCGCCTACTACGACGCCCTCTCCCGCGCCGACCTGGACGCCTTAATGGACCTGTGGGCCGACGACGAGGAAATCGTCTGCATCCATCCCGGTGCGCAACGCCTGGTGGGGCATGCCGAGATCCGCTCGGTCTGGGAAGATATCCTCGGCAATGGCGGCCTGCATATCCGCCCGCGCCAGCTGCATGCAACGCAGAACATGATGACGGCCGTGCACAGCGTCATCGAGGAAATCGACCACGCCCCCCAGGAGCAGCCCGACGTGCACGTGATCGCCACCAACGTCTACCTCAAGACCGCGCTGGGCTGGCGCATGGTGATGCACCACGCCTCGGTGGCGCCCGGCGCCGCGCCGATGGAGGCCATCGTCAGCGGCGCCATGCTGCATTGAGTCCACCCCGTTTGATCATCGACCCGGCATTCCCGAGCAAGGCAGTCCCATGCGTTACGTCCCGCCCCGCTGGCTTCCCGGCAGCCACCTCCAGACCATCTATCCCTCGACCTTCCTGGCCAAGCCGGCGGTAAGGTATCGCCGCGAACGCTGGGACGCACCCGACGGCGACTTCGTCGATATCGACTTCGTCGACGGCCAGCCCGGGCGACCGCTGCTGGTGCTGTTCCATGGCCTGGAAGGCTCGTCGGACAGCCACTACAGCCGCGCCCTGATGGCCGAGGTGCACAGGCGCGGCTGGCATGGCGCGATCCCGCACTTCCGGGGCTGCTCGGGCGAGATCAACCTGGCGCCGCGCTTCTATCACTCCGGTGACAGCGAGGAGCTGGACTGGATCCTGCGCCGGCTCAAGCAACGCCAACAAGACCTGGCCGCCACCCACCTGTATGCCTGCGGGGTATCGCTGGGCGCCAATGCGCTGCTGCGCTGGCTGGGCGAGTCGCAGCACGAAGCCGAGATCGTCGACGCCGCCTGCGCGGTGTCGGCACCGCTGGACCTGGCCGGCGGCGGCGCGGCGCTGTCCAGCGGCTTCAACCGGCTCTACACCTGGGTGTTCCTGCGCACCATGCGCCCCAAGTGCATGGCCAAGCTGGAGCAATTCCCCGGCCTGTTCGACCGCGACGCCGTGCTGGCCGCGCGTGACCTGTATGCCTTCGACAACGTGGTCACCGCCCCGCTGCATGGCTATCGCAATACCGACGACTACTGGGACCGCGCCAGCGCCAAGCACGTCCTGCATGACATCACGGTGCCCACCCTGGTGCTCAATGCACAGAACGATCCCTTCCTGCCGGCGCGCCATCTGCCGCGTTCAGCGGCACCGGAAGTCGTGCTGGACTACCCGGCCCAGGGCGGCCATGTCGGCTTTGCCGCCGGCGGGCCACCGGGCAGCCTGACCTGGCTGCCGCAGCGGCTGCTGCACTTCCTGGAGGGCAAGAGCGGATCCGCCTTCGACCAGCAAGAAGAGGCCCGCCATGGATGAGATCGTGCAGCAGGCCATGCGCAAGTGGCCCGATGTCCCGCATTGCTTCGGCTGGTTGCGCCTGGATGCCCGGGGTGCCTGGCGCATGCGCGACGAACGCGCGCAGCAACTGGAGCTGGCCGGCGAGCCGATCCGCCATCCGGCCCTGCTGGCCTTCATCGCACGCAACTACGGCCACGACGAACAGGGTCGCTGGTACTTCCAGAACGGCCCGCAACGGGTCTATGTGGATATCGAATGGATGCCACGCATCCTGCGCACGCAGCCGGCGGCAAATGGAGCGACCACACTGCAGCTGCATACCGGGGAAGCATTCGGCGCCGCCGAAGCGGCATGGATGGATGAGCAGGGACGCCTCTACCTGCGCGCCGGCGACCATCTGGCCGGCGTGGATGACCGCGACCTGGCCCAGCTGCTGCCGGCCTTGCAGGCCGCCCCTGTGGCTGGCACCGGCTCCGAGGAGGAGGCACTGCTGCGCTGGCTGGAAGGCGACGACAGCATCTCCGTGCAGTTCTGCCCAGGCCCACAGGCCCTGCCACTGCAGCGCGTCGGCGCTGCCGATATCGCACAACGCTTCGGATTCGTCGCCCGCCCCCGCCAGGCCTGAGCGGGCCTAGCCGCGTTCCTTTAGGTCCTTCTGCTGGTCCTTCCACTGGGCTTTCCACTCGCGCTCGCGCGCATCGATCTGCGACTGGTCGTAGAAACTCGCATCGGGTGCGCTACGGGCGATGCCCAGCTGCTCGATGGCGGCCAGGAGGCTGCCATTGAGCGCATACGACTCGGCCAGCGCCAGGTGCTGCAGTGCCTGCTTGCCCTGCGCCGCGTAGGCCTTGGCCAGCAACTGCTGGACCTGGGCATCGGATCGGTAGAGCTGGGCCTGGTCGCGCAGGTAGGCGACCGCCTCCTCCATGCGGCGCGCACCGATGAGCGCATCGGCGTACTGGCGCGCAATGGTGCGCGAGATCGGGAATTGCTGGCGCAGGCTATCGGCCAGCTGGACGGCTTGCTGTGACTGCTTGCGGGCGATCTTGATATCGATATCCAGGCTGCCGAACATGATGCCGGTCTTCATGGGAATGGCCGCCTCCTGGGCTTCCTTGAGCATGGCATCGGCCTGCTCGAACTTGTTCTGGCGGTAGTACACATAGGCCAGGCCGTACTTGGCGGCGGCAGTCTGCAGCTTGGTGTTCTGCTTCAACTGTTCCTGGAATTTCTGGGCCGAATCGCGCAGGCCCTGTACCGTATCGTTCTGCAGCACCTGGGTGCGCGCACGCACCAGCTGGAACTCGGGATTGTCCACCCGCTGCTTGTAGCGCTGCTCGCGGATGCGCGCCTGGATGTCGGCGATACGCTCGGTGGTCAGCGGGTGCGTCATCAGGTAGGGCGGGACGGCATCGCTGTAGTTGCGAGAGGCGGCCTGCAGGCGCCCGAAGAAGGTCACCATGCCCGAGGGGTCGAAGCCGCCATCGCGCATGATCTGGAAGCCGATACGATCGGCCTCGCGTTCGGCATCGCGGCTGAAGTTGAGCTGGCGCTGCACGGCCAGCCCGGTGCCGCCCATCATGGTGGCCATGGCGGCATCGCCACCGGCCTTGGAGACCCCGGCCAGCGCGCCCAGCACGATGGCGGCCAGCTGGATCATGGAATTCTGCTTCTGCTGTCCCAGCATGCGGGCGATGTGGCGCTGAGCCACGTGGCCGATCTCGTGCGACATCACCCCGGCCAGCTCCGACTCCGACTGCGCCGCCAGCACCAGGCCACTGTTGACGCCGATGAAGCCGCCCGGCAACGCGAAGGCGTTGAGCATGGGATCGCGCACCATGAAGAACTGGAAATCGAAGCCTGCCTCGCCACGCACCTCGGGATGGATGCCCACCAGGTTCAGGCCGAAATTGTTGAGGTACTCCGACACCGGGCCATCGTCGACGTAGTCGCGGTCGCTGCGGATATCGCGCATGATTTCCTCGCCCAGCTTGCGCTCCATCAGCGGCGACAGGCCTTCGCGCTCGGTATCGCCCAGCGTGGGCAAGCCCTGCGCCACGCCCGGGCCCGGCACCAGCGTCAGCGGTGCTGCAGGCAAGAGCAGCAGCGCCGCGCTCAAGGTGCGCGCAAGCAGTCTGCGGACAGGTCGGGAAGTACGGCGATCGGGCTCGGTGGCAGTTCGGGGCATGGACGAAAACGGTTGGGATTGGTCGTGTGCGTGGCGCAGCGCGCAGCTGCATGCCTGCTATGATACCCGCTCCTCCGCTCCAATTTCACTTTCGGCGACACACCCATGAGCACATCCGGCGAACACGCCCCCAATGGCGGCCTCACCCATTTCGACCAGGGCGGGCAAGCCCACATGGTCGATGTCGGCAACAAGAACGAGACCCATCGCACGGCCGTGGCCAGCGGTGTGATCCGCATGCAACCGGCCACGCTGGCCATCATCGAAGCCGGCACGGCCAAGAAAGGCGATGTGCTGGGCATCGCC
>JAFAMT010000238.1 GCA_019233085.1 Herbaspirillum sp. | reverse complement strand
ACTTGCGAGCGCCTGCTGTGGGTCCATCGCTGGACCGACAAGCTGTTGAGTTTCCGGACCACGCGACCGGCCGGCTACCGTTTCACCGCCGGCCAGTTCGCCCGCCTGGGTCTGGAGGTCGATGGCGAGATCGTCTCGCGCGCCTATTCCATCACCTCCGCCGAAGACGCCGACGTGCTGGAGTACTACGCCATCATCGTCCCCGGTGGCCAGTTCACGACAAGGCTGGACGCCATGCAGCCGGGTGACCCGGTTTGGGTGGAAAAGCTCAGCTACGGTTTCGTGACGGCCGACCGCTTCACCGATGGCCGCCAGCTCTGGATGCTGGCCACCGGCACCGGCCTGGGGCCGTATGTCTCTATCCTGCAGCAGCCCGAGGTATGGCGTCGCTTCGAGGACCTGGTGGTGGTGCATGGGGTGCGCCAGCGCGAGGAGCTGACCTACGTCGATCAGTTCGAAGCACTGCGCCGCCAGGCCGGAGAACAGGGCCTGCCGGCCCGCCTGCACATGCTGCGCTGCGTGACCCGGGAACCCACCCTGCAGGCTGGCGAGGGCTTGCTGGCTGGCCGCATCACGACCCTGCTGCGGGACGGCCAGCTGGAGCAGGCCGTGGGCCTGCCAATGAGCCTGGAGCATACGCGCGTGATGGCCTGCGGCAATCCCGAGATGGTCACCGAGCTGCGCGAGCTGCTGCGTGAACGCGGCATGACACCCTTGCGCCGCACCGGCGGTGGGCAGTTCGTGACCGAAGACTACTGGTGAGCACAGCCCCGCTTTGGGAGATGGCAGGCGCGTGCGGCGAGAGACTTTCCGCAGCGCCTGTTCTTGCTCGCCCGGCCGCCCGTCGATCGGGTGGCTGATCGCTTTTCTATCTCGCAAAAAATGCGGTATTGGAAAGTTCTTCTATTGCCTTCTCGATTTTTTTCGATTTTCTTCAGCAATATCGTGATTTCCTTTCTATTTTTCTCCGATTTTCTCTATCTCCTTATTTACGGAAGTTTTTTCGATGCTGCATGGCACGAAGAACGCAGGGGGCCGACATCGATTTGTTCAAATCGAGGGCATTTAAGCCGAGGAGCGCCGGGGAAGGGCAGCTCCGGGCGGTGGTATCGCCACCTGTCTGTTAATTGAACCATTTGGGGGTAGTATGAATTTGAAGAAAGTCCTGCACGTGGCCATCGCTGATGATCACCCTATCGTGCTGGGCGCACTCAGGAGCGAGCTGGCACGGTTGCCGGAGGTGCGCGTGGATCTCGAAGTCGACACCGGCGAGGCCTTGCTGGCGGCGTTGAAGCGCGCGCCCTGCGAGATCGTCATCACCGATTTCGCCATGCCGGTCGAGGATAGCGAAGACTCCGACGGCTTTGCGCTGGTCAAGCGCATCAAGGCCGAACACCCATCCACCAAGCTCATCGTCTACACGGCCATGAACAATGGCGCGGTGATCCGGCGTCTCTATCGCATGGGGGTATTTGCGGTCATCAACAAGCGTGAGAAGCCCGACGAGCTGATCAACGCCTGCCTGGCCACGCAGAGCAGCAAGCAATTGTATTTCCCGGTATCGCTGCGCGGCGAGCTGGAAATGAGCTGGGCCCAGGGCGACGGATTCGGCCTGGCGCGCGAGCTGACCCAGAGCGAGCTGGAGGTGGTGCGCCTGTTCGTCGAGGGGCAATCGCTGGGCGAAATCTGTGAACGGCTCTCGCGCACGCCCAGCACCATCAGCACGCACAAGAACAATGCCATGCGCAAGCTGGGCCTGCATACCGATGCCGATCTGATCAAGTACGCCTATTCGACCGGAATGATCAACTAAGCCCGAGGCAGGGGAGGCGGCGTGGTGGCTGCTTCCCCTGCTTCAGCCCGTTTTTTCGGGTGATTTGTCGGGCCAGTGAAGGATGTGCACGCAGGAAAACAAAAAGCCCGGTTCGCAGGAACCGGGCTTTTCATTTGAATCTGTGGGGTGGCTGATGGGACTCGAACCCACGACGACAGGAATCACAATCCTGGACTCTACCAACTGAGCTACAGCCACCGTCGACTGTCTGACTGACTTGCGTCTGTCATCAAGTAAGCAAAAGATTATACAAACACTTGCGGGAGTTGGCAATAGTTTTTCGATGCCAATTAGCAAGGCGGCATCAAAAGATATCGCCGGCCGCCTTAGCCCCCGGTTTGTGGCTGCAAGGCATGGACTGCCGGGCGCAGCTGGAGCAAGCCCTGGAAGGCATGCTCCAGCGTCGAGCGGCTGGCCGTGGTGTAGCCCGCCAGGGACCCCTGGGCGGCCTGGCTGAACAGGCCGTCCTGTTCCAGCAGTCGCAGCAGCTGCCGCGTCACCGCCTGTCCGGTATCGATGATGCCGGGGACGCGACCGCCAAGGCGACGGCAGACATCCTCGATGGCTTCGCGCACGAAGGGGTAGTGCGTGCAGCCCAGCACCAGGGTATCGGCCCCCTGTTCCAGCAGCGGCGCCAGGTAACGCTCCAGCAATTGCACCGTGGCCGGCGAATACAGTTCGCCTTTCTCGATCAGGTCCACCAGGCCTACGCAGGCCTGGGGCAGGAAGCGCACCCGGTAACGTTCTTCCATCTGTGCCTGCAAGGTCGCAAAGCGCTTGCTGGCCAGCGTGCTACGCGTGGCCAGCACGCCGACGGTGCGGCTGCGGGTCTCTTGCGCGGCGGGTTTGAGGCCGGGCTCGATACCCACCACCAGCAGCTGCGGGCGACGTTCGCGGATGGCCTGGATGGCGGCGGCGGTGGCCGTATTGCACGCCACCACCAGGGCCTTGACTTGCTGGCCGATGAAGAAGTCAGCGATGGCCAGCGAGCGCCCCACGATCTCCTGTTCGCTCTTGTCGCCATAGGGCGCATAGCCGGAGTCGGCGAAGTAGAGCAGCTGTTCGCGCGGCAGGGCGGCGTGGATGTGTCGCAGCACCGACAGGCCGCCGATGCCGGAATCGAAAATGCCGACCGCGGCATCGGCTGCGGTCGGCATCGGGGTACTGCGCGCAGGCGTCACTGCAGAAGGCGCGGGGACTTGCTTGACTGCGTCATTCATGGTGCTACGCGCGCTCCTGCGGTTTGCTTGCCTGGAGGGGATCAGGCAGTGGTGACGGGGATCTTGGACAGCGACACGCTCTGGGCGATCTTTTCCTTCCACTCCGCCGGACCGGTGTTGTGCACCGAGATACCGTTGGCATCGACGGCCACCGTCACCGGCATGTCCTTGACGTCGAATTCGTAGATCGCTTCCATGCCCAGGTCGGCAAAGCCCAGCACCTTGGCCGACTTGATCGCCTTGGACACCAGATAGGCCGAACCACCCACGGCCATCAGGTAGGCCGACTTGTGCTTCTTGATCGCTTCGATGGCGGCCGGGCCACGCTCGGACTTGCCGATCATGGAGATCAGGCCGGTCTGTTCCAGCATCATGTCGGTGAACTTGTCCATGCGGGTTGCGGTGGTCGGGCCAGCCGGGCCCACCACTTCGTCGCGCACCGGATCGACCGGGCCGACGTAGTAGATCACGCGGTTGGTGAAGTCCACCGGCAGCTTCTCGCCCTTGGCCAGCATGTCCTGGATGCGCTTGTGGGCGGCATCGCGGCCGGTCAGCATCTTGCCGTTCAACAGCAGGGTCTGGCCCGGCTTCCAGGAGGCGACTTCTTCCTTGGTCAGGGTATCGAGGTTGACGCGCTTGGACTTCTCGGTGTCAGCCACCCAGTGCACTTCCGGCCAGTCCGACAGCGACGGCGGTTCCATGTAGGCCGGGCCCGAGCCATCCAGCACGAAGTGACCGTGACGGGTCGCCGCACAGTTGGGGATCATGGCGACCGGCTTGGAGGCGGCGTGGGTGGGGTGCATCATGATCTTCACGTCCAGCACGGTGGTCAGGCCACCCAGGCCCTGTGCGCCGATGCCCAGTGCGTTGACCTTCTCGTAGAGCTCGATACGCAGCTCTTCGGTCTTGTTCTGCGGGCCGCGCTTCAGGAGCTCGTACATGTCGATGTCTTCCATCAGCACTTCCTTGGCCATCAGCATGGCCTTCTCGGCGGTGCCGCCGATGCCGATGCCCAGCATGCCCGGCGGACACCAGCCGGCACCCATGGTCGGGACCGTCTTCAGGACCCAGTCCACCAGGTTGTCGGAGGGGTTCAGCATGACGAACTTGGTCTTGTTTTCCGAGCCACCGCCCTTGGCGGCGATCTGCACGTCCACGGTATTGCCCGGCACCAGTTCCATGTGGATCACGGCGGGGGTGTTGTCCTTGGTGTTCTTGCGCTCGAACTGCGGGTCGGCCACGATGGAGGCGCGCAGCACGTTGTCCGGATGCGAGTAGCCGCGACGCACGCCTTCGTTGAC
>JAFAMT010000015.1 GCA_019233085.1 Herbaspirillum sp. | reverse complement strand
TCCACGGCCACCGCTGCGCGGTCGATGATGTCGATGATGGCGTGCAGTTCTTCCTTGGACAGCCGCCCCTTGGCCAGCCGCGTATGCAGCGCCATGCGGAAGTTCTGTACCGAGCGCTGCAGTTCGGGCGAATCGGCATCGGGACGTTCCTGGCGGCGCAGCTCGAACTTGCGCAGCACCTGTTGCAGGATCTCGGTGTTTTCTTCCAGGTGCGCCTGTCCTTCGGGGCTGATGCTGTAGAGCTTCTTGCCACCTTCCTCGCCTTGCACCGAGGCAAAGCCCATTTCTTCCAGCAGTGTCAGGGTCGGATAGATCACACCCGGGCTGGGGCTGTAGCCGCCACCGACCAACTGCTCGATGGCCTTGATCATGTCGTAGCCGTGGCGCGGCTTTTCCTGCAACAGGTGCAGCATCACGATGCGCAATGCGCCCTGCTCGAACATGCGCGCGCCCCGCCCACCGCCTCCACCTTCGCGGCTCCGCGGGCCGTGGTGGCCGCGCGGGCCTTCTTCCTCGAACATGCCGCCGCCATGGTGCGGGCGGTCAAACCGGTGGTGCTTGGGGCCGTGGCCGGCACGGGCCATCAAATGCTTGAACATGGTGTTTCCTTCTTGTCAGATGATTCAGTGCAGCGATTATCGAACGCTGCGTGTCGATCGATAGAACTAAGATATATCTTTAAAAGAGCTATTTCAAGATATATCTTAATAATATTTTTAATGGCCGATTTATTGCCAAAGAGAAATCATTTGAAGGAAAAGGCAGCACCGTCAGGCCGGTGACATTGCTGCCGGGCCGGAAGTGTTACCTTCACGACAGCAACACACACCACAACAACACCAGGAGACCCGCATGACCCAGCCCTCAGGCGCGCCGATCGGCCGCTTCCCCATTCCCGAACTGACCGAGCTGCCCGATGACATCCGTGAGCGCATCCTGGCGGTGCAGGAGAAATCCGGCTTCATTCCCAACGTCTTCCTGGTGCTGGCGCATCGCCCGGAGGAATTCCGCGCCTTCTTCGCCTACCACGATGCATTGATGGACAAGCCCGGCAAGCTCAGCAAGGCCGAGCGCGAAATGATCGTGGTGGCCACCAGCAATGCCAACCAGTGCCAGTACTGCGTGGTGGCGCATGGGGCGATCCTGCGCATCCGCGCCAAGGATCCGCTGCTGGCCGACCAGGTCGCCATCAACTACCGCAAGGCCGATATCAGCGCGCGCCAGCTGGCCATGCTGGATTTCGCCATGAAGGTCTCGGCCAGCGCCTGGGCCGTCAACGATGCCGATTTCGCCCTGCTCAGGCAGCATGGCTTCGGTGATGAGGAAGCCTGGGATATCGCCGCCATTGCAGCCTTCTTCGGCATGTCGAACCGGCTGGCCAATGTCACCAGCATGCGGCCCAACGAGGAGTTCTACCTGATGGGGCGCGTGCCCCTGCAATGAGCAGGCCGGCGGCGCTCAGCGCTGGCCGGCGTGCCAGCGCGCCACCTGCTGCAGGCAGGTGTGCAGGTCGGCTGATACCAGCGTGCAGGCGCCGGCCAGCATGAGGTTGCGCGGCAGGCCGAAGTCCTCGATGTGCATGCCCTCGCCGCAGTAGCCAGGCTCGCCCTGCGGGATCTGGTGCAGCAGATCCTGCGTGGGGGTGTTGTAGCACCAGACCTTCTTGCCGCGCCCGACCGCATAGCCGATCTCGAAGACCGTGCCCGAGTCCGGCTCATGGCCGCGAAAATCGCGCACATTGGCCACCACGTAATCGGCCGGCTCGATCAGGGCGATGTTGACCTCGTAGATGCGTCGCGCCACTTCTGCCTTGCTCTCGCCCTTGACTTCATCGTCGCCCGGGCACAACGCCACCAGGCCCAGCGCGTCACACCATTGGCGGATGTGCGCCTTGTGCTGCGCATAGTCGCGCATGAAGACATCGGGGCCGGCCATGTAGATGCGGGGCTGGGTCATGATCTGGGATCCTGGTCGAATGATCGGGTCGCCCAGCATACGCCACAAACCCCTCAGCTCACCAGCTCACAGAGGCCCGGTCTTGCCCCCGGTCTTGCCCCCGGTCTTGCCCCCAGTCTTGCCCCCAGTCCTGGCTGCGGTCGAAGTCGGCGTCGAAATCATCGACCTGCACATACAGGTCACCCTCGTGGGCAAAGGCATCGAGCGCCTCCTTCTCCTGCACCGAGACCAGCCCACGCTCCCGCGCCAGCGCACTCCAGGCCGGCAGCTCGCGCAGGCTCTGCGGCATCGGCGGCAGCTTGCCTTCCTTGATATCGGGCTTGAGGCGATGCTCCAGCTGCTGCACGATCGGCGTCAACGCAAAAGCGCGCTCACCGCAGGCCAGCGGATCGCCGGCACGCGGCAGGTAGGCATCAGCCACCAGCCGGTCGCGGCTCTCGCCGGGGGTCTGCATGGCGCGGGCGACCTCGGTGCCGAGCCGGTCCGAGGGCTTGCGGTAGAGCCGTCCCAGCGGGAACACCAGCACCCGCAACAATGCCGCCACCCAGGGATTGGGGAAGTTCTGCAAGACCTCGATGATGGCTTCCTGGGCCTGGTTCAGCGCGTCCTGCACCGACCAGTGCACATAGGGCAGGTCGGCCTCCTGCCGGCCGTCGTCCTCGTAGCGCTTCAACACCGCCGACACCAGGTAGAGCTGGGAGAGCACATCGCCCAACCGTCCCGAGATGCGCTCGCGGAACTTCAGCGTGCCGCCCAGCACGCCCATGCTGGCATCGGTGAGCAGCGCAAAGGCCGAGGACAGGTGGACCACGCTGCGATAGTAGCGGCGCGTCTGGCGCGCCGCCTGGCTGCTGGCCGACAGCAGCCAGCCGCCGCTGATGCCGCCGGTGAAACTGCGCGCGGCATTGGCGGCGACGAAGGACAGGTGGGCAAACAGCAGCCGGTCGAACTCCCGCACGGCGCGCTCGCGATCCTCGTCGGCGGCCGTGGCCAGTTCCTGCAGCACATAGGGATGGCAACGGATCGCACCCTGGCCGAAGATGATCAGGCAGCGTGTCAGGATGTTGGCGCCCTCCACCGTGATCACGATGGGCAGCTGCTGGTAGATGCGCGCCAGGAAATTGCCCGGCCCCAGGCAGATGCCCTTGCCGCCGATCACATCCATGCCGTCGTTGACCACCATGCGCCCACGCTCGGTGACGTGGTACTTGGAGATGGCCGAGATCACCGAGGGCTTCTCGCCCGCATCGACCGCCAGCGCCGACAGGCGCCGCGCGGCATCCATCATGTAGAGGTTGCCGCCCATGCGCGCCAGCGCCTCCTGCACGCCTTCGAACTTGCCGATCTCGATCCTGAACTGGCGCCGCATGGCCGCATAGGCACTGGTACCGCGCACGGCCAGCTTGGAAAAGCCGACGCTGGACGAGGGCAGCGAAATGGCCCGGCCCGCCGCCAGGCATTCCATCAGCATGCGCCAGCCACGCCCGACCTGGGCCACGCCGCCGATGACCCATTCTGCCGGGATGAAGACATCCTGCCCCTCTGTGGGGCCGTTCTGGAACACCGCATTCAAGGGCCAATGGCGCCGGCCCGTGATCACCCCCGGATGGGAGGTCGGGATCAGCGCGCAAGTGATGCCGGGCTCCGGATCGCTGCCCAGCAGGCCGTCCGGATCACGCACCCGGAAGGCCAGGCCCAGCACGGTGGCAATCGGCGCCAACGTGATGTAGCGCTTGCTCCAGGTGACCCGGAAGCCCAGCGTTTCACGGCCCTCATGCACGCCCTTGCAGACGATGCCGATATCGGGAATGGCCGCCGCATCCGAGCCGGCATAGGGACTGGTCAGGGCGAAGCAGGGAACCTCCAGCCCCTGCGCCAGGCGCGGCAGGTAGTGGCTCTTCTGCGCCTCGGTGCCATAGTGCAAGAGCAACTCGGCCGGGCCCAGCGAATTGGGCACCATCACCGCAATGGCCGCGGCTGAACTGCGCGAGCCCAGCTTCATGATCACCTGCGAATGCGCATAGGCGGAGAACTGCTTGCCGCCATACTGGCGCGGGATGATCATGCCCAGGAAACCCTTGTCCTTGATGAATTGCCAGACCTCGTGCGGCAGGTCTTGCGTCTTCACGCTGGTCTCCCAGTCGCTGACCATGGCGCACAGGGCCTCCACCTCGTTGTCCAGGAAGGCTTGTTCCTCGGGAGTCAGGCGTGGCGGCGGCAGCTCGAACAGGCGCGGCCAGTGCGGCTTGCCCGAGAACAGCTCGGCATCCCACCAGACCGTGCCGGCCTCGATGGCATCGCGCTCGGTGGCCGACATGCGCGGCGCGATCTTGCGGAAAAGATCCAGCGCCGGGCGCGTCATCAACTGCTGGCGCACGGGCTTCAAGGCCACCAGCAGGGTGGGGGTGAACAACAGGATGGCCAGCAGCACCTGCACCGGCAGCTCCACCCCCGCCAGGCGACCGCCCAGCCAGATCCAGGCCAGTTCGGCCACCAACCAGGCCCAGGCACTGGTACGCGCCATCATCAGCGCCAGTGCGAGCACAATGAGAAGAATAAGCCAGATGAGCATGTGTCGCCTCCTGTTGTCATTGTCGAAAGGGAGTGTGGCACCGAATGTCCGCTACGCCAAGCCTGGGCGGGCATCTGCCAAGCTTACCGCAGTGCGCCGCCGGAGGGCATGGGAGGAGGCTGCCAGCCTGCCATCAGACAATGTCCGACAAGCCGGCAGCGCCCTGCTTCCATTACAATCGCCGCAGTATCGAATGCAGCCAGCGAGGAACAGATCATGAAATGGGAAGGCAACCGCGAAAGCGACAACGTGGAAGACCGCCGGGGCGAAGATGGCGGTGGCGGCGGTGGGGGCTTCGGCTTCAGCGGACGCTCCATCGGCCTAGGCACGGTGGCCGTGGCCCTGGTGGCGTCCTACTTCCTGGGCATCAACCCGCTGACCATGCTCAACCTGCTCTCGGGCGGCGGTGGCGCACCGGCGCCGGTGCAGCAGCACGCCCCCGCCCACAAGCCGCCGCCGGATGACCAGATGGCCCGCTTTGTCTCCACCGTGCTGGCCGATACCGAAGACACCTGGGGCCAGATCTTCGCCGCCAACGGCAAGCAATACGTACGACCCAAGCTGGTGCTCTTCTCGGGCAGCACGCCCACCGCCTGCGGCACCGGCCAGACCGCGACCGGCCCCTTCTACTGCCCGGGCGACCAGAAGGTCTACATCGACCTGTCCTTCTATGATCTGATGAAGCAGCGCTTCAAGGTTTCCGGCAACTTCGCCCAGGCCTACGTGATCGCCCATGAAGTCGGCCACCACGTGCAGCACCTCATGGGCATCTCGGACAAGGTCGATGCGGCCCGCCGCAATGCCAGCGAGAAGCAGTCCAATGCCCTCTCGGTGCGGCTGGAACTGCAGGCCGACTGCTTCGCCGGCGTCTGGGCCTTCCACGCCAACAAGGCACGCCACATCCTCGAAGAGGGTGATGTCGAAGGCGCCCTGAACGCCGCCTCGGCCATCGGCGACGACGCCTTGCAACGCCAGGCGCGCGGCGTGGTGGTGCCGGACTCCTTCACCCACGGCAGCTCGGCCCAGCGCGTGAGCTGGTTCAAGCGCGGCATCACCGAGGGCAAGGTGAGCGCCTGCAATACCTTCGCCGCCAAGGAACTGTGATCGCCACCTAGGCCCCATCCTGACCATCCTTTCGACCACCCGGAACACCTGACATGAGCCACCCCGCCGCCAGCCAGCTGGCCCCCATGCAAGCCGCCCTGCACGACCTGCGCCAGGGCCATGGCAGCATCGCCACCCTGTGCGCCACCTGGCGTGCGCGCGAAGACGTGATGCAAGCCCTGCCGCCCCGTTACCAACAGGTCGCCGAAGACCTGCTGGGCCGGCTCGAAGCGGGCAGCCTCTTCACCGAGGAAAGCTGTTCCTTCAGCCAGAAAGACCTCACCGACAGCCTCGCCACCTGGCTGGACAAGGCCGCGCAAACCCTGTCGGCCGCGTGACCCGCGCCCTGGCGGACAAGCCCGACCTGAGCAGCCGGGTATGGATTGCCGTGTATGCTGTCGGGCATGGCCTGGACAAAATGGCCTGAGCGGCGTACCTTACCGCTCCGCCCGGCGCCCGGCGCCAGGCGCCTCGCTCACCGCTGCGCCCAAGAAAGAAAGCAAATGCAAAAGATCACCTTCCCGCTGCAAGACCATCCCTATGTGGAACTGAACCAGCTGCTCAAGCTCTGCGGCCTGTGCGACAGCGGTGGTGCCGGCAAGCAGCTGGTAGCCGAAGGCCACGTCAAGGTCGACGGCAAGCCCGAATCGCGCAAGACCTGCAAGATCAGCGCCGGCCAGAAGGTCAGCCTGGGCGACGTGCTCATCACGGTGACCGCGTAATGACGCTGCCGCCGCAAGCCGCGCAGGTACTGGCGTTCTGGTTCGGCGCCGATTGGCAGACGCTGCCACCGCACCAGGTCGCCCAGCGCCAGCGCGCCCTGTGGTGGGGCAAGGACCCGGCCATCGATGCCGACTGCCGCAGCCGTTTCGAGGCGCTGGTGCAGGAGGCCGCCGCCAATGGCCTGGCCGACTGGAGCGAGACGCCCGAAGCACTGCTGGCCCTGGTCCTGCTGCTGGACCAGATGCCGCGCAATATCTATCGCGACACCCCGCAAGCCTTCGCCTTCGACGAACTGGCGCGCCAGTACACGCACCTGGCGCTGGCCATGGGCGTGGACCAGGAACTGCCGGCCATTGCCCGTATATTCCTCTACCTGCCGCTGGAGCATTCCGAGGATATCGACGACCAGGAGTACATGCTGCAACTGGTGCGCGCCCTGGCCAAGTCGGTGGACGCAGCCGACAAGGCCACCTTCGACGGCTATGTCGACTATGCCAGGAAGCACCACGTCATCATCGAACGCTTCGGTCGCTTCCCTCACCGCAACCGTATCCTGGGGCGCGCTTGCACCCCGGAAGAGAGTGCATTCCTGACCCAGCCCGGCTCCTCCTTCTGATCCGATGCTGAAGTAGTTCGATAGCCGCAGACTGAAAGCGCCTCCCGCTGGAGGCGCTTTTTTGTTTTGCCTACACTCGCGGCTTTCCCCCTCGGATCTGCGCCGCATGCGTGCCTCCTCCTACTCCTCCCCCTCATCCCCCTTCCTCGCTTGCTCCGGTTTTTCGATGATCGAGGTGCTCATCGCCATGCTGGTCATCGGTACCGGCGCGCTGGCCATGGTGATGCTGCAACTGCATGCCCTGCGCAGCAGCAACGAGAGCGGCCTGCACGCCAAGGCCACGCTGCTGGCGCAGGAACTGGCCGAATTGCGGGCCGGCTATGCGCTGCACGATGGTGGAAATGGTGGCAATGACCCCACACTCTTTGCCATCCAGGCCGGCAAGGCGCCTGTGGTCGCGGACGATTGCACCCTGGCCCCCTGCAGCGCCCAGGGCTTCGCGGCGGCAGCGGTGACCGACTGGGGCAACCGCTTCCTGCGCGACTTCCCGTCCGCGCGGGCGGTGGCCTGCCACGACGGCAGCAGCAGCGCACACACCCGGTGGCGCTGCGACCATGATGCCTCGGCCGCTGTCGTGCTCAAGCTGGGCTGGCGCCGCATCGGTACCACCCGGCCCGACAGCGGGCCCGTGATGAGCCTGGTGCTGGGGCAGTGAATGCGGCACCAGACTCCCTACCCTCAAGACGGCCTGACGCTCATCGAACTGATGATCGCCATGACCGTGGGCCTGCTGGTATTGCTGGTGGCCGGCACCCTGCTGCACCAGGCCCGCAGTGCCTACCAGGATCTGGACGACGCCAGCCGCGTGCAGGAAACCGGCCGCATGGCGCTGGATCACCTGCAGCAGGCGCTGCGCCAGGCCAGCCACCTGCCGTGGGAGAACATCGATGGCGAGAGCGATCCGGAACAGACACTGCCGACACTGACAACACCCGCCGCCGGCCTGCGCGGCCTCGACGACAGCCGCCAGGTGGATGCCCTCGATCCCTCGGCCGGCCTGTTCGGCGCGCCTGCCGGCGATGGTGTCAACCATAGCGACGTACTGATGATCGGCTTCTTCGGCGCCCCCGCCGGCAGCCGCGCCCGGGTCGCTAACTGCAGCGGGGCCGAGGCCGCCAGCGGCCCGCTGGACGATGCCAGCCGCCAGTGGGTGATCTACTACATCGCCCCCGGCACGGGCGGCGAGGCCGAGCTGCGCTGCCGCTACCAGGGCAAGAATGGCGTGTGGACCTCCGACGCCATCGCGCGCGGCGTGGAAGCCATGCAACTGCGCTACGCCATCGACAGCGACGGCGACGCCGCCCCCGATCGCTGGCTGGATGCCTCGGCCATGGCCGCGTCCCAGTGGTCCCGCGTGGTGCTGGTGCGCATCGCGCTGCTGGTGCGGGGCAGCCAGCGCCGTCCCGGTGCCGAGGGCGCCGCCGCGCGCAGCTACGACCTGTATCCGCCGGGTGGCCATGCCGATGCAGCCTGGCGCGTCACCGAGAAGCAGGGCGAGCAACGTCGACGTGCCGTCTTCCAGACCACCGTCATGCTGCGCAACCACACCGTGACGGCCAGGCCACGATGAGCGCGCCCCTGCTGCGCCAGCGCGGCGCCACCCTGATCATCGCCTTGAGCTTGCTGAGCGTGATCCTGCTGCTGGGCGCGGCCAGCACCTCGCTGCTGATGCTGGACGAACACGCGGCGCGCAATCACCGTGAGCATGCCCAGGCGCACATGGCGGCTCAGGCCGCGCTGGCCGATGCCTGCGAAGACCTGATGCGGGTACGCCGCATCACGCTGGAACGCTTCGACGCCCGCACCGGCTGCCTGCAACAAGCCGAATCACGCGGCCTGTGCCTGGGCAAGCCCGCGCACAGCGGCTGGCAGCCGCAGCAGTTGCATGGCCCGCAGGCCATGACGGCCACCTATGGCGAATTCACCGGCCGCCACTTCGGCCATGCCGCTGACATCCCGGCGCCGCGCTACCTGATCGAACGCCTGCTGCCCGGCAAGAAGGCCGCTGCTTCCAGCTCTGCGCTGTACCGTCTGCTCGGCATCGGCTACGGCCGTGGCGAGGCCATGGTGGCGCTGCAGGCGGTCGTCGCTTGGCCGGATACCGATACCGCATCCCCTTCGCTGCCGCCCTCTCCCGCCAGCTGCCCCTTGCTGGCCTGGCGCCACCTGTTCCTTCCTGCCACGCCATGATGATGACCACTCCCCGCACTCTTTACTTCCGCCGCCAACGCGGCTTCACCTTGCTGGAACTGATGGCCGCGCTGGCCATCGTGATCCTGCTGGCTGGCCTCAGCTGGAGCAGCTACCAGCACTACGTGAGCCGGGCGCGTCGCGCCGAAGGGCGCGCCGCCGTGCTGCAGGTACTGCTGCAGCAGGAACGCCAGTTCGCCTACCGACACCGCTACCAGGCCTTCCAGCCGGGCCCGGCCGAGACCGGCTTCAAGTGGTATTCAGGTGGCACGCCTGCGACCAGCGCCTATGCAATCTCTGCGCAAGCCTGTGCCGGCGAGGACCTGGCCAGCTGTGTGCAGGTCAGCGCCACCCCGGGGGGCGCCCACGTCAATGCCGCCTATCGCGACAGCCAATGCGGCGTACTGCGCGCCGACAGTCGCGGCACCCGCAGCGCCGACGGCAGCGATTGCTGGTGAGGCCATGTACGGCCGCGGATTCACACTCATCGAGCTGATGGTGGTGTTGCTCATTGCCGGCATCGTGCTGGCGGCGGGTGTGCCTGCCTTGCAGGACATCGCCAGCGAGCAGCAGCTGGTGAGCGCGGGCAACCAGTTCTTCCACAGTGTCAACCTCACGCGCTCGCAGGCACTGCGCCACGGCCAGCGCGCCGAGATGGCGCCCGCCGATGGCCGCGACTGGCAGAGCGGCTGGCAGGTCCGCGTCGGCCAGCGCGTGCTGATGCGGCAAGCGCCGCTGCCAAAGGGCATCGCGGTGGCCTATACCCAGGGTGGCGAGGTACTTGGCTATCATCCCGGTGGACAACCGCTCACGCGCGGCAGCTGGTATTTCAGCAGCGACAGCCGCTCGCGCGTGGTGGTGATCAACTTCCTGGGACGGGTCAGGATCTGCAACCCGCACCGGGACAGCCACTGCAGCCAGGCCGCGAGCGACTGAGCCCGGCCGTCGGGGTGGCAAAGGCGTGTATATTGACGGTCAACCGTTTTCGCCTGCAATGGCGCTGCCCCATTTCCCTGCTGAACTCATGACGCACACTGACGACTCGCTCTATCAACTCGACATCGGCAACGACCAGCAAGCCATGGCGCTGGCGCTGATCCAGGCCGGCTTCGGCATGCTCAACACCACGCCCAATCCGCGTGTGGGCTGCGTGATCGTCAAGGACCGGCGTGTCATCGGCGCCGGTTTCACCCAGCCGCCCGGCGGCAACCACGCCGAGATCCAGGCCATGGCCAATGCCGCCGCGCGCGGCCAGGACGTGCGCGGCGCCACCGTCTATGTGACCCTGGAACCCTGCAGCCATTTCGGTCGCACACCGCCCTGTGCCGATGCGCTCATCCGCGCCGGCGTGGCCCGCGTGGTCGCCGCCATCGCCGACCCCAATCCGCTGGTGGCCGGCCAGGGCCTGGCGCGCCTGCAGGCCGCCGGCATCGAGACTACTTGCGGCCTGCTGGAAGAAGAAGCGCAGGAGATCAACATCGGCTTCCTGCACCGCATGCGTACCGGCAAACCCTGGATCCGCATGAAAAGCGCCGCCAGCCTGGACGGCAAGACCGCGCTGCATAACGGTGTGAGCCAATGGATCACCAGCCAGGCCGCGCGCGACGATGGCCACATCTGGCGTGCCCGTGCCTGTGCCATCATGGCCGGCATCGGCACCATCCAGAAGGACGATGCGCAACTGACGGTGCGCGCCATCGAGACCCCGCGCCAACCGCGCCGCATCGTGGTCGACAGCAAGCTGCTGGTGTCGCCCGAGGCGCGTGTGATCCAGGGCGGCAACACCTGGGTCTTCACCGCCACCGACGACCGCGACAAGCGCGCCGCGCTGGAAGCCGAAGGCGCCGAGGTGATCCTGCTGGCCAATGCCGAGGGCAAGGTCGACCTGCCGGCCCTG
>JAFAMT010000449.1 GCA_019233085.1 Herbaspirillum sp. | reverse complement strand
GAAAGGCACGCCGGTGTCCAGCTTTTGCTGGCCGGTGCCATCCAGGTTGATCGCAACGCGAATCTGCGTTTCATTGGTGTTGCGGACGACTTCGGCGGTTCTCGGTGTAGACATGGTCGGGGTGGGACGGGGTTCTATCGTTCAGGTGATGCGTGGAACTTCTTTGCCTGGTGGCGTACTGCCCTTTGCTTACAGCGCGTGCAGCGCCGCTTTCAACGCCGCCAGCAGGACGGCGTTTTCTTCGTCCGTACTGACAGTAATACGCAAACAGTTTTGCAACAGTATGTGCATTCTACCGGCATTTTTCACAAGTACCTTACGCTCCAGCAAAGCGGCGAAGACTTTATCGGCATCCGGGACGCGGATCAGGATGAAATTAGCCGCCGACGGGAACACCTGTACCCCCGGCAAGTCCGCCATCTGCTGCGCCAGCGTCGTGCGGGCAACGCGCAGCCGGGCGGCCTGGGCCTCCAGCACATCGACGTGCTCCAGCACGAACAGCGCGGCGGCCTCGGTGAGGACATTGACGTTGTAGGGTGGGCGCACCTTGTCCAATTCGCGCAACAGGGCCGGCGCGGCTGACAGGTAACCCAAGCGGATGCCCGCCAGGCCGAGCTTGGAGACGGTGCGCATCAACACCAGGTTATTGAACCTGGACAACTCGGCCATGAGGGTGGCGGCCGCAAAGGGCTGGTAGGCCTCGTCCACCACCACCAGGCCATAGGGAGCGGCAGCCTCGACGATACGCAGCACATCGGCAGCCTCGTAGAGCGTGCCGGTGGGGTTGTTGGGATAGCCCAGCCAGGTGATGACGGGCTTGTGCTCCTCCATGGCGGCCAGCATGGCCGGCATGTCCAGGCTCAGGTCGGCGCGCAGCGGCACGCCCACATAGTCCAGCCCGGCACTCCTGGCCGAGATGCCATACATCACGAACCCCGGTTCGGGCGCCAGCACGGCGCGTCCCGGCAGGGCACAGGCGGTCGAGAGCAGCGTGATCAGCTCATCCGAACCATTGCCCAGCAGCACGTCGTAACCGGCTGGCACGCCCAGGTGCCGGCAGATGCTGGCCTTCAGGGCCGTGTAGGAAGGCACCGGGTAACGGTTCAATTCAAGCTCGGCCAGGCGGCGTCCCAGTTCCACCCGCAACTCCGCTGGCAGCAGATAGGGGTTTTCCATCGCATCGAGCTTGACCATGCCCTCGGCCGAGGGCACGTGATAGGACTGCCAGCCACGCACCACGGGGCGGATCACGCGGGCAATCAGGTCTTCGTTCGGGTCGGTCATCTCAGGCTGGCTGGCGGAGGGGTTCATCGTCTTGGCTCTCGGGAGCCAGCGCATCGAGGCGCTGGCGGATCAGTTCGCAATAATCGGGATTGAGTTCGAAACCGGCGAAATGCCGTCCGCAGCGGCGCGCCGCGACCGCCGTGGTACCGCTGCCCATGAAGGGATCCAGCACCACCCCGCCCGGCGGACAGGAAGCCTTGACCATGCGCTCCACCACTTCCAGGGGCTTTTGCGTGGGATGGTCGGCACGCTCCCTGTGCTCGCGGTGCAGGCGCGACACGCTCCACACATCCTTGGGGTTGTAGCCCATCTCCAGCCACTTGGCGCCCACGAAGATGGAGCGCGAACGCGCCTTCTTGGTCTGGGCATCGTAGGGGATGCGGATGGCGTCAAGATCGAAGAAATAATCCTTGGCCCGCGCAAAGAATCCGATGGTGTCATGCACCGACGAATAGCGCCGGGTGCTGCCGCCCATGGAGGGGACGCGGCGATCCCAGATGATCTCGTTGATCATGGTCATGCGCTGCTTGAGCATGACGAAGATCTCCGGCGAATTGCGCCAGGTCAGGAAGATGTAGAGGCTGCCGTTGGGCTTCAGCTTGGGCAGGGCGGCGTCGATCCACTGCTCGGTCCAGGCCAGGTAGGCGGCCGTATCGAGCTTGTCGGAATCGTTGCCATAGTCCTTGCCCAACCCATAGGGTGGATCGGCGATGAGCAGGTCGATGCTGCCATCGGGGATGCGCGCCAGGCCACCCACGGCGGCCAGCGCGTCCTCGCAATGCACGCGGTCCAGCCAGCCGTCGCCTGCAGGGGTGTCGGTGGCGGCCGTCATGGAGTCACTTTTTCAGCCGCAATTCGGCCGAACGGGCGTGGGCCTGCAGGCCCTCGCCATAGGCCAGCTCGGCGGCGATCCTGCCCAGGGTCTGGGCGCCCTCTTCGGACACGCGAATCAGGCTGGAGCGCTTCTGGAAGTCATACACGCCCAGCGGCGAAGAGAAACGCGCCGTGCGCGAGGTCGGCAGCACGTGGTTGGGACCGGCACAATAGTCACCCAGCGATTCTGACGAGAAACGCCCCAGGAACATGGCACCGGCATGGCGGATGCGGTCAGCCCATTGCTGCGGCTCCTGCGCGGAAATCTCCAGGTGCTCGGCAGCGATCAGGTTGGCGATCTCGCAGGCTTCTTCCATGTCGCGCACCTTGACCAGCGCGCCGCGGTCGGTCAGCGAGGTACGGATGACATCCTTGCGCGGCATCTCTTCCAGCAAGCGGTTGATCGAGGCCTCGACCCTGGCGATGTAGTCGGCGTCCGGGCACAGCAGGATGGATTGCGCCAGCTCGTCGTGCTCGGCTTGCGAGAACAGGTCCATGGCGATCCAGTCGGGATCGGTGGCACCGTCGCAGATGACCAGGATTTCCGAGGGTCCGGCGATCATGTCGATGCCCACCACGCCGAACACGCGGCGCTTGGCGGCGGCCACATAGGCGTTACCGGGGCCGACGATCTTGTCCACCTGCGGGATGGTCGCGGTGCCGTAAGCCAGCGCACCGACGGCTTGCGCGCCGCCGATGGTGAAGACGCGGTCCACGCCGGCAATGGCGGCGGCGGCCAGCACCAGCTCATTCTTCACGCCATCGGGCGTGGGTACGACCATGATGACTTCCTGCACGCCGGCCACCTTGGCAGGGATCGCATTCATCAGCACCGACGAGGGATAGGCGGCCTTGCCGCCCGGCACATAGATGCCCACGCGATCAAGCGGCGTGACCTTCTGGCCCAGCTCGGTGCCATCGGCTTCGCGGTAGAGGAAACCGTCGGAGCCGCATTCCTTCTTCTGCCGCTCATGATAGGCGCGCACGCGGTCGGCCGCGGTCTGCAGCGCATGGCGGCGTGCCTCGGGCAGGCCGGCCAGGGCCGCTTGCAGGGCATCGTGGCCGATCTCCAGGGCGGCCACCGAGCCGGCCTGCACGCGGTCGAAGCGCTGGGTGTATTCCAGCACGGCAGCGTCGCCGCGCGCCTTGACCTCGGCCAGGATATTGGCGGCGGCACGGTCGATGGCTTCGTCCTCGCTGGCTTCGAAGGCCAGCACGGCCGACAGCTTGTCACGGAAGCCGGCGTCGGCGGAATCGAGTTTTCGGATGGCAATGCTCATGGTCTCACCTGCTATGCGACAGTATCGTTGAATCGGTCAGCTGCTTGGATTACGGGGATTACTTGGCCCGGGAAGCCTTCTCGAAGGCATCGAGAATCGGCTGCAGGCGCTCGCGCTTCAACTTCAGCGCGGCCTGGTTCACCACCAGGCGCGAAGAGATATCGATGATGTGCTCGACTTCCACCAGCTTGTTGGCGCGCAGCGTGCCACCGGTGCTGACCAGGTCGACGATGGCATCCGACAGGCCCACCAGCGGACCCAGTTCCATGGAGCCATACAGCTTGATCAGGTCCACGTGCACGCCCTTGGCGGCGAAGTGCTCGCGCGCGGTCTTGACGTACTTGGTCACCACGCGCAGGCGTGCGCCCTGGCGCACCGCATTGGCGTAGTCGAAACCTTCCTGCACCGCCACCGACAGGCGGCACTTGGCGATATTCAGGTCGATGGGTTGGTACAGGCCTTCGCCGCCGTGTTCCAGCAGCACGTCCTTGCCGGCCACGCCGAAGTCGGCCGCGCCGTATTGCACATAGGTCGGCACGTCGGAAGCACGCACGATGATCACGCGCACGGCCGGGTCATTGGTGGGCAGGATCAGCTTGCGCGAGGATTCCGGATCCTCGGTCACGGTGATGCCGGCCGCTTTCAGCAGCGGCAGGGTCTCTTCGAAAATGCGGCCCTTGGAGAGCGCCAGCGTCAGTTGTTGGGTCATGATGTCTGCTTTTCTGGATTCCGGTAACTTACTTGACGCGTTGGATATCGGCACCGATGGCCGACAGCTTGGCTTCCATGCGGTCGTAACCGCGGTCGAGGTGGTAGATGCGTTCTACCACCGTCTCGCCCTGCGCGGCCAGGCCGGCAATGACCAGCGAGGCCGAGGCCCGCAGGTCGGTGGCCATCACCGGCGCGCCGATGAACTTGTCCACGCCGGTGACGATGGCGGTATTGCCTTCCACATCGATGGCCGCGCCCAGGCGATTCAATTCCTGCACATGCATGAAGCGGTTTTCGAAGATGGTCTCGGTGACATGGCTGGTGCCTTCGGCGATGCAGTTCAGCGCCATGAACTGCGCCTGCATGTCGGTCGGGAAGCCCGGGTATTCGGTGGTGCGGAAGCTGATCGCCTTGGGACGACGCGCCATCTGGATGCGGATCCAGTCCTCGCCCGAGGTCAGGATGGCGCCGGCATCGCGCAGCTTATCCAGGGCGGCGTCGAGCAGGCCGGCGCGGGTGCGGCGCAGCGTCACGTCGCCACCGGTGGCGGCCACCGCGCACAGGAAGGTGCCGGTCTCGATGCGGTCGGCAATGACTTCATGGGTGGCGCCGTGCAGCTTCTCCACGCCCTGGATCACCAGTCGGTCGGTTCCGATGCCGTCGATCTTCGCGCCCATCTTCACCAGCAGGTTGGCCAGGTCGCCCACTTCGGGCTCGCGCGCGGCGTTTTCCAGCACGGTCTCGCCATCGGCCAGCACCGCTGCCATCAGCAGGTTCTCGGTGCCGGTGACGGTGATCATGTCGGTGACGATGCGCGCACCCTTGAGGCGCTTGGCCTTGGCATGGATGTAACCGCCCTCGATATGGATGTCGGCGCCCATGGCCTGCAAGCCCTTGATGTGCTGGTCCACCGGCCGCGAGCCGATGGCGCAGCCACCCGGCAGCGACACCTTGGCCTGGCCGAAGCGCGCCAACAGCGGCCCCAGCACCAGGATCGAGGCGCGCATGGTCTTGACCAGCTCGTAGGGCGCTTCGGGCCTGGTGATGTCGTTGCCGTTGAGCACCATTTCATCACCGTTTTCCTGCGCGCGCAGGCCCATCTGCTTCATCAGCTTGGTGATGGTGACCACGTCCTGCAGATGCGGGACATTGGTCAGGTGCAGGTCGTCAGCCGTCAGCAGGCCTGCGCACAGGATGGGCAGGGCTGCATTCTTGGCGCCGGAGATGGTGACCTCGCCGGAGAGGCGACGGCCGCCGCGGATCAGGAGCTTGTCCATGGTATTGCCTTATTTCTGGAATTCTTCGGGGGTCAGGGTCTTCATCGACAGCGCGTGGATTTCCTCGCGCATGCGATCGCCCAGCGCTGCATAGACCAGCTGGTGACGCTGGATCAGGCGCTTGCCGGCGAACGCCTCGGCGACGATGACGGCGGTGAAGTGCTGGCCATCGCCCTCCACTTCGAGATGCTGGCAATCCAGGCCGGCGGCGATATAGCTTTTGACGAGTTCAGGTGTAGGTAGCATGGTGAGGCTCTTCACGGAAATGGGGACGGGCGGCAGGCTCAATGGGATCCTGCGCGCAGCTTGTAGCCGCTCTTGAGCATGCGCACGGCCAGGGTAGAGAGCACCAGGAAGAACACGGTGACGATACCGAGGCTGGTCATGGGAGCAATGTCGGACTGGCCGAAGAAGCCGTAGCGAAAGCCGTCGATCATATAAAAAAACGGGTTGAAATGCGATACCGCCTGCCAGAACGGGGGCAGAGAGTGTATCGAATAGAACACGCCTGCCAGGAAAGTCAGCGGCACGATCAGGAAATTCTGGAATGCCGCCAGCTGGTCGAACTTCTCGGCCCAGATGCCGGCAATCAAGCCCATGGTGCCCAAGATGCCCGCGCCCAGCAGGGCAAACACCAGGATCCACAAGGGCGCCACGAAGTCCAGGTGGCCGAACCAGGCCGTCACCACGAACACCCCGGCGCCCACCATCAGGCCGCGTACCACGGCGGCCAGCACGTAGCCTCCGAACAGTTCCCAGTGCGACAGCGGTGTGAGCAGCACGAACACCAGGTTACCGGTGATCTTGGACTGGATCAGCGAGGATGAGCTATTGGCAAAGGCATTCTGCAACACGCTCATCATCACCAGGCCCGGCACCAGGAAACCGGTGTAGTTCACGCCCGGATAGACCTGTACGCGGTCCTGCAGCACATGGCCGAAGATCAGCAGGTACAACAGGGCCGTGACGATGGGCGCGGTGATGGTCTGGGTGGCAACCTTCCAGAAGCGCAGGATTTCCTTGTAGAAAAGGGTACGGAAACCGATCATTTTTCATCTCCCATGATCTGGATGAAGACGTCTTCCAGGTCGGCCTGCTGCAGCTGCAGATCGTCGATCTCGGCGCCCGAGGCGCGCAGCGTGGCCAGGATGGGTTCGACTTCCTTGTAGTCATTGACGCGCAGGGTGTACTTGCGCGCCGCATTGTCGGCCAGCAACTCCTCCGGGTGCGTGACCAGTGCCTTGAGGCCATCGGGCAGGCTGCCCTGCTTCAGGCGCAGCACCATCTGCGAGCCGGAGATGCGGCGGATCAGGGCGTCGGTCGAATCCAGCGCCACCACCTTGCCGAACTTCAACATGGCGATGCGGTTGCACAGGGCTTGCGCCTCTTCCAGGTAGTGCGTGGTCAATACGATGGTGTGGCCCTCACGGTTCAGGCGCCCGATGAATTGCCACAGGGTCTGGCGCAATTCCACGTCCACCCCGGCGGTCGGTTCATCCAGCACGATCACCGGCGGCTTGTGCACCAGCGCCTGGGCCACCAGCACGCGCCGCTTCATGCCGCCCGAGAGCGCGCGCATGTTGGTATCGGCCTTGTTGGTGAGGTCGAGGTTTTCCATGACCTCGTCGATCCACTTGTCGTTGTTGGTCAGGCCGAAATAGCCGGACTGCATGCGCAGCGTCTCGCGCACCGTGAAGAAGGGATCGAACACCAGCTCCTGCGGCACCACGCCCAGGTTCATGCGGGCGGCGCGGTAGTCGCTGACCACGTCGTGGCCATGGATGGTGACCGAGCCGGAGTCGGCGCGGTTGAGACCGGCGATGATGGAGATCAGCGTGGTCTTGCCGGCGCCATTGGGGCCCAGCAGGCCGAAGAATTCGCCTTCTTCGATTGCCAGCGAAACGCCACCCAGTGCCTGCAGCGACTGGTAGCGCTTCTTGATGTCTTTGATGTGCAGAGCGGCCATTGCCTCGCCCGTTCGATACGTTACTTGCCAGAAAGAAATAAGGAGGCAGGAAATCCCTCAGGACATTCGCTGTCGCCTCGCCCTGGCCCCGTTGCCCTCACTGCGTCCTGGGCGGAGCGGTGATGACGAGGCCGTGTTGTCGTTGTTGCCATCGAAGATGGCGGTCGGTTTTGCCCGGCCGATGAGGGGCCGCGTTCAAGGGAGGAAGTCCGGTGCACGAGGCCGCAAGCGGCCTGCAAAACCTTCGATTATAGGGGAATTCGATTTTCCGGGCCGCCGAAGCAGGAAAGCCGTGGCCGGAAAGGGAGGACCGGATCAGTGATGTCGGTCGGTCGCGGAGGTGGGAGCAGCAGTGCCTTGCAACAAGGCGGACACGCCATACAGGTCGGCCAGGCTCTGCAGGTTGGCCGGCAAGGCACCGAAGTCCAGTGCCGCGCCGCGCGCGGTGGCGGCACGACGCCAGGCCAGCAGGGTCGCCACGGCCGAGGAGTCGACCACGGTTACCTCGCTCACATCGATGCTGGCCTGCCCGCTGGCGATGGCCGAGAGGCCATCGCGCAGGACAGTGCTGGCATTGGTGAAGGTCAGCGAGGCGCCGGGCTTGAACATGGGGCTCTTTCGGATCGGATCAGCGGATCAAAAAACGGGCTTACTTCTTGCCATTGGCACGGGCGGCCAATTGCTGGTTCTTGTCGGTGAGCGCCTTGATCAGACCGTCGATACCGCCCTTGTTGATCTCGTTGGCGAAGGTGCCCTTGTAGGCTTCCACCAGCCAGGCACCCAGCACGTTGACATCATAGAGCTTCCAGCCGTCGGCCTTCTTTTCCAGGCGATAGCTCAGCTGGATCGGGTCACCACCACGGGAGGAGATGACCTGGGAATTGACTTCCACTTCGGTGTCGCCAGGGGCGGCGCGCAGCGGCTTGAACTCGATCTTCTGGTCACGTACCTGCGACAGCGCACCGGAGTAGGTGAACACCAGCAGGCTGCGGAACTGGGTGATCAGCTGCTTTTGCTGCTCAGGCGTGGCCTGGCGCCAGAAGCGACCGGCTGCCAGCTGGGTCATGCGCTCGAAGTCCACATACGGCAAGATCTTCTGTTCGACCAGTTGCATGATGCGGGTGTTGTTGCCCGACTGGATATCCTTGTCGGTCTTGGCGGTGTCCAGGACTTCCGAGCTGATGCGCTTGACCAGTGCATCCGGGGCTTCCTGGGCACTGGCAGCCCCCGAGAAAGCCAGCGCGGGAGCGGCGATGGCGGCGATAGCAAAGAATTTGGTGAGCATCTTCATAAGTCTTTTTCCATTCGAGTCAGCAGAGGGTGCCAGTGCAGCAGGGCCGCATTCGGCATCTTCTTCGAAACCCGCGTCGAAGCGGGGTTCCCGCGCCGTCACAGATGGGCACAGGTGTTACAGATGAGGCAGAAAGTGCAAGTGGAGCAGATCCGGCGTTTTTCAAGATCGTCGCGCACTGCGACACGGCAGGCGCGACGATCCGGGGACGGCCATCAGGGCTTGATGGCGTCTTCCTTGCGCTCGCGAACAGCGCCAGCGCCATCGATCTGGCTCTGGCGACGTTGCACGTAGGCATCGCGCACGAAGTCGTACTTGTCCAGCGCCGCGTCTTCCAGCAGGGTCGACGCATCCAGCAACTGGGCGCGGCGGTCGACGATGCGGATCACCGTGCCGACGTTGCGCCAGCGGGCCGGACGCTTGTAGGTCCAGACATCGCCGTAGAAGTCGATCGGCAGGCCGGCGGTGTCACGCACCGTGGACGGGCCGAAGAACGGCAGCACCACATAAGGACCGGAACCCACGCCCCACTTGCCCAGGGTCTGGCCGAAGTCGGACTTCTCACGCGGCAGGCGGGCTTCGGTAGCCACGTCAAGCACGCCGCCCAGACCGAAGGTGGTGTTGATGGCCACGCGCATGAAGGTAGAGACGCCCTGCTCGACACGACCCTGGAGCAGCTGGTTGATGGACGACCAGATATCGCCCAGGTTGCCGAAGAAGTTGCCCACGCCATGCTGTACCGGGGTCGGCACGACGGTGTCGTAGGCTTGTGCTGCCGGCTTCAGGGCCACCTTGTCGACGGTGTCGTTGAAGCTGAACATGGCACGGTTGAAGCCTTCCAGCGGATCATTGGGGTTGTTGGTGCTGGCGCAGCCGGTCAGGGCTGCTGCCGCCAGGGCGAAGGCGCCGAGACGGGCCGCGTTGCCGGTATTGATGGTCTTCTTATTCATTTGGAATCATCCTTTCCCTCTGCCGCCTTGCTGTAGAGGAACTGACCGATCAGGTTCTCCAGCACGATTGCGGATTGTGTCATCTTAATCGTATCGCCCGCGGCCAGGTTAGCGGTATCGCCACCCGGCTCGATGCCGATGTATTGTTCACCCAACAGACCCGAGGTCAGGATCTTGGCCGAGCTGTCCTTGGGGAATTTGTAGCCCGCGTCCATGTTCAGCGCGACCACGGCGCGGAAGGTCTGGTCGTCGAAGCGGATCGAGTCCACCCGGCCCACCACCACGCCGGCGCTCTTGACGGCCGCACGCGACTTCAGGCCGCCGATATTGTCGAAGCTGGCCTTGATGACATAGGTCTTCTGGCCGAAGGACATCGAACTCATGTTGCCGGCCTTGAGCGCCAGGAACGCCAGTGCCGCCACACCCAGCAGCACGAAGATTCCAACCCAGGCATCCAGTGATTTACGTTGCATAGTCCTTTCCTTCTTGTTCGTCGTCGCGCC
>JAFAMT010000111.1 GCA_019233085.1 Herbaspirillum sp. | reverse complement strand
GTGCGAATACAGCCGCCAGACCCTGCAGGCCGTGCGCGCCGAGACCGGCATCCAGTACGACCACCTGACCCGCGGCATCCTGCACTTCTATACCGAGGAAAAGGAATTCCAGGATTCCCTGCCGGCCGCCAAGCTCATGCGCGACCTGGGCTGCCCGCGCGAATCGATCGGTGCCGACGAGGTGATCCGCATCGAGCCGGCATTGGCCTCGATCCGCAACAAGATCGTCGGCGGCGACTTCACCGCCACCGATGAATCGGGCGACGTCTTCAAGCTCACCACGGGCCTGGCCAAGAAGAGCGAAGAAGCCGGTGTCGAATTCCGCTACTCCACCAGCATCACCCGCCTCATCACCGAAGGCGCCGGCGCCTCGGCCCGCGTGACCGGCGTGGAAGTCATCAATCCGGATGGCCGCCATGAAGTGCTCACGGCCGATACCTTCGTGGTCGCCATGGGCAGCTTCTCGCAGCAACTGGTCAAGCCGCTGGGCATCGACCTGCTGCTCTACCCAGGCAAGGGCTACTCGGCGACCTACAAGGTCACCAACCCGGACGCAGCACCCACCGTTTCGCTCACCGACGACGGCTACAAGCTGGTGGTCTCGCGCCTGGGCGACCGCCTGCGCGTGGCAGGCACTTGTGAGCTGAACGGCTACACCCGCGAACTCAACACCACCCGCTGCGAAGCCATCACACGCCGTACCCGTGAGCTGTTCCCCGATGGCTGCGACTACGAGAACCCGACCTACTGGACCGGCCTGCGCCCGCTGACCCCGTCCAACGTCCCGTACGTGGGCAAGACCAAGTTCGCCAACCTCTACCTCAATACCGGCCATGGCACCCTGGGCTGGACCATGGGTTGCGGTTCCGGTCGCGCCATTGCCGAGATCGTCTCCGGCCGGGTGCCGGAAATCGACTTTGCCTTCACTGGCCTGCCGCGCTGGAACCGCGCCGGCAAGGTGGTCACCCAGGCGGCCTGATGCAGGCTTGACGCCGCTTCCTGAGCAAGACCCCGACGGACCGGACCTCCCGGTCCGTTTTTTCTTGGGTGCTTGATATACATCAGAGCCCGGGAAGATGAACGGATCTTCACCCCTATGCTCGCCAAACTGCTTACAATTGCTGACAAGCCCTTGGTGTAGAATCGCCGCTTGCTCTGCGCAAATGACACCCCCCGGGGTGTGCGCAGCCCGGGGAAACTCAGCTCATCACCACGCATCTCGCGCCTTACGGCCGCCTTTGCCGTTGATCTCCCCTATTTTGACCCCATATGGGCTTTATCCGCCCGCGCCTTTTCCTTCACATGGGAAGAAGGCCAGTACCATCAAGAGGACCATGCAATGAAGTGGGCTATCGTCTTTATCTACCTGTTTTCCATCCTGTTCATCCATTTCCGCGGACGCGTGCGCCTGCCCTTCCTGCGCCAGTTCTTCGACCACTCGTCGATCATGTCGCCGATCAACCTGTTCATGTATGCCTTCTCGCGCGTGCCGGCCACCCCCTATCCGGCCGTGAAGGAATTCAAGGAACTGGCCCTGATCGACCAGAACTGGGAAATCATCCGCGACGAAGCCGTGGCTTTGCGCGAAATGGCCAAGATCAAGGCGGCCGAAAAGAATGACGATGCCGGCTTCAACTCCTTCTTCAAGGCCGGCTGGAAGCGCTTCTACCTGAAGTGGTACAACGCCAGCCATCCCTCGGCCGAGAAGTTCTGCCCCAAGACCGTGGAAATCCTGCAGCGCATTCCCTGCGTCAAGGCGGCCATGTTCGCCGAGCTGGCCCCGGGCGGCACCCTGAACCCGCACCGTGACCCCTTTGCCGGTTCGCTGCGTTACCACCTGGGCCTGGTCACGCCCAACGACGATCGCTGCTTCATCGAAGTCGACGGCCAGCGCTACAGCTGGCGTGACGGCCAGAGCGTGGTGTTCGATGAGACCTTCATCCACTGGGCCCAGAACGGCACCGAGACGAACCGTATTATCCTCTTCTGCGACGTCGAGCGCCCGCTGCGCTATCGCTGGGCCGAAGCCATCAATGGCTTCCTCGGCCGCACCATGATGACCGCCGCTGCCTCCCCCAACGAGACCGGCGACCAGACCGGGCGGGTCAACAAGCTGTTCCGCTTCGTCTGGCTGGCCGGCCAATATCGCCGCCGCTTCAAGAACTGGAACAGGACAGTCTACAAGATCACCAAGTTCGGCCTCATCATTGCCGTGGCGCTGCTGATCATCTATGCATGAGCGCTGCAACACCCAGCCTGTGACGACGGAAACGATATAAAACGATATGTTCCGAGACGCAACATTGCAGTGACTGCGGCTCTGTCCTCACTACTCCATCGCCGGCTTCTGCCGGCGATTTTTTTTGTCTTCCGCAACTGTGCAAGCGCATGCCGAAAACCAGGAGCACCGCCGTCCGGGCGAAGCCGGTCAATGTGCGCCAAACGCCCTGCCGGCGCAGCATCCTGAGCATCTCTTATAACGCTGATGCATGAAAGAAGTCAAAAAGCTCGCAAATGCGCACGTAATCAAAAATCACGTAGCAATAAGGTTTCCATGCGGAAATCAATCGACATTTTCCCTCAGGATTTACTAAAAACTGCTTCATGCTTGTGCACACCAGCGTGTAGAATCCTTGTGCTTCCTTGCACGATTCATGGCGTGATTCTTGCATTAGTGCTGACATTGCTTGAATGGCGAAGCACAAGCCGAGTACCGACCAAACTACAACAATGGGCTCATGCAGGACACCGACGACGAGATGAAGAAACCGCTGCTCAAGCATCTGGTAGAGATCACGGCCCATCGGGAGCATTCCCGGCTGGCCATCTCCGTCATCTCGGCCCTGTACCAGCTCACCAATGTCCAGGTCATCCGCATGCTCGACATCTTCTCGATGCGCGACGAGCACTACGTGCAGGAAAAGATGGTCATCCGCGACGGCGCCGTCCATACCATCGCCGAGCATACCGAAGACGATCCCAAGGAACCGCTGTCGAGCTATCCGTCCATGATGGCCTGCATCCGCAACCATCTCAATGAATACCTGGAAACCACGCCCGACGGCGAGCACGTGCTGTGGCTGCCGGTGTGGCTGCATGGCAAGATGAATTCCTGTCTGGAGATCCGCAGCGAACAGGCCTTCGATACGCAGATGATGGAGGTGATCAATGGCATCTTCCACGTCTACTGCAATTACCAGAGCCTGCTCGACTACAGCGAGCGCGATGCGCTCACGGGCCTGTTCAACCGCAAGACCTTCGACGAGCAGTTCACCCGCTACGCCTTTGCCATCGCCCCGCACGAAGCGCATTCGATGGACCGCGACGAGCGCCGTCATGACCTGGCGGAGGACCCTGACGAAGCCAAGGGGCACTGGCTGGCGGTGGTCGATATCGACCACTTCAAGCAGGTCAATGACCGCTACGGCCATCTGTATGGCGACGAGGTGCTGATCCTGGTGGCCAACATCCTGCGCGCCTCGTTCCGTGGCCATGACCGCATCTTCCGTTTCGGCGGCGAGGAATTCGTGATCCTCCTGCGTTCGACCACGCTGGCCGATGCGCGCAAGATCTTCGACCGCTTCCGCCAGAACGTCCAGGAATACGACTTCCCGCAAGTGGGCAAGGTCACCGTCAGCCTGGGCTTCGTGGGCATCGCCCGCGAGACGCCGGTGGTGATCCTGGGGCATGCCGACCAGGCCCTGTACCACGCCAAGAAGAGCGGTCGCAACCGCATCTGCTACTACCAGGAACTGGT
>JAFAMT010000084.1 GCA_019233085.1 Herbaspirillum sp. | reverse complement strand
AGCAGCATAGTGTGTGGTTCCTGTCTCTGATTTTTTTAGTGCGAATGGCGTGGCACGGCCGAGCCGCGATTCCCGACCAGGAAGTCGAAGTCGCAGCCCTCGTCGGCCTGCAGCACGTGCTCGATGTAGAGTTGCTGGTAGCCGGTCTTGGGTCCCGGTGCGCTGCCCGCCACGCGCGCGGCCTGGCGCTGCGCCATTTCCGCTTCCGTAATCTCCAGGTTCAGCTGGCCGCCGGCGCAATCCAGCGTGATCCAGTCGCCGTCCTTGACGATGCCCAGCGGGCCGCCGGCCATCGCTTCCGGCGCCACGTGCAGCACCACGGTGCCGTATGCGGTTCCGCTCATGCGCGCGTCAGAGATGCGCACCATGTCCTTGACGCCGGCCGCCAGCAGCTTGGGCGGCAGGCCCATATTGCCCACTTCCGCCATGCCGGGATAACCTTTCGGGCCGCAGTTTTTCATCACCAGCACCGAATTGGCATCGACCTCCAGTTCGGGATCGACGATGCGGGCCTTATAATGCTCGAAGTCCTCGAACACCACGGCGCGGCCGCGATGCTGCATCAGTTCCGGCGTGGCAGCGGACGGCTTGAGCACCGCGCCGCGCGGCGCCAGATTGCCGCGCAGGATGCAGATGCCGCCATCCTTCAGCAGCGGCTTGTCCAGCGGACGAATCACTTCATCGTCATAGATCGGCGCGTCCTGGCAGTTTTCCCACAGGGTCTTGCCGTTCACCGTCAGTGCGTCCGGATGCGGCACCAGATTGCCCTCGCCCATGCGGCGGATCGTGGCGGGCAGGCCGCCCGCGTAGTAGAACTCTTCCATCAGGAAGCGGCCCGACGGCAGCAGGTCGACAATGGTCGGCGTGCCGCGGCCGATGCGGGTCCAATCCTCCAGCTCCAGATCGACGCCGATGCGGCCGGCGATGGCCTTCAGGTGGATCACGGCGTTGGTGGAACCGCCAATGGCGGCGTTGACGCGGATCGCGTTTTCAAAATTCTCGCGCTTGAGGATCTTCGACAGGCGCAGGTCCTCCTTCACCATCTCGACGATGCGGATGCCGGACATGTGGGCCAGGATGTAGCGGCGCGAATCGACCGCCGGAATGGCGGCGTTGTGCGGCAGCGAGGTGCCCAGCGCTTCCGCCATGCAGGCCATGGTGGATGCGGTGCCCATGGTGTTGCAGGTGCCGGCCGAGCGCGAATGGCCCGATTCCGCCGACATGAATTCGTGCATGCTGATCTCGCCCGCCTTGACCTGCTCGTGCAGCTGCCACACGGCGGTGCCGGAGCCGATGTTCTTGCCGTTCAGCTTACCGTTCAGCATAGGCCCGCCGGTGACGACGATGGTCGGAATGTCGACCGAGGCGGCGCCCATCAGCAGTGCCGGGGTGGTCTTGTCGCAGCCGACCAGCAGTACCACGCCGTCCATGGGATTGCCGCGGATCGATTCCTCGACGTCCATGCTGGCCAGGTTACGGGTCAGCATGGCGGTCGGACGCAGATTCGATTCGCCGTTGGAGAACACCGGGAATTCGACCGGAAAGCCACCCGCCTCCAGGATGCCGCGCTTGACGTGTTCCGCCAGCTTGCGGAAGTGCGCGTTGCAGGGCGTGAGTTCGGACCAGGTGTTGCAGATGCCGATGATGGGCTTACCCTGGAATTCGTGATCGGGTATGCCCTGGTTCTTCATCCAGCTGCGGTACATGAAACCGTTCTTGTCGGCGGTACCGAACCAGCCGGCCGAGCGCAGTGTGCGGCTCTTGTCTTTCTTGTCGCTACTCATTGTTGGATTCCTGGTGTCTGACGAAATCGAATCTGGTGGTCCCGAATGCAAAAGGCGGGCAGTGCCCGCCTTGGTCACCGGTGTTACTTGTTCTTGTTATAGACGTCGAAGCACACGGCCATCAGCAGCACGAAGCCCTTGATCATCTGCTGGTAGTCAATGCCGATGCCCATGATGGACATGCCGTTGTTCATGACGCCCATGATGAAGGCGCCGATGACCGCGCCCATCACCTTGCCCACGCCGCCCGAAGCCGAGGCGCCGCCGATGAAGCAGGCCGCGATCACGTCCAGCTCGAAGCCCAGGCCGGCCTTGGGGGTGGCGGTGTTGAGGCGGGCCGCAAAGATCAGCCCGGCCAGCGCAGCCAGCACGCCCATGTTGACGAAGGTGAAGAAGGACACGCGCTCGGTCTTGATGCCCGACAGCTTGGCCGCCTTTTCATTGCCGCCCACGGCATAGACGCGACGACCCAGCGTGGTGCGACTGGTGACGAAGGTATAGAGCACCATCAGTGCAAACATGATGATCAACACGTTGGGCATGCCGCGATAGGTCGACAGCAGGTAGCTGAAGGCGATGATGGCAGCCGCGAAGACGCCGTTCTTGAGCAGGAAGAACAGCACCGGTTCGTCTTCCATGCCGTGCTTGGTCTGCTTGCGGCGGCCATGCAGCTTGACCAGCACCAGCACCACGGCGGCCAGGATGCCGACGATCAGCGAGGTGGTACGAAAACCAGTGGCGTCGGTCAGTTCAGGGATGAAGCCCGAGGACAGCATCTGGAAGGTCTGCGGGAAGGGGCCCAGGGACTGGCCCTGCAGCAGCGCCAGCGCCATGCCCTTGAAGACCAGCATGCCAGCCAGGGTGACGATGAAGGACGGAATCTTGAAATAGGCAATCCAGTAGCCCTGCGCCGCGCCGATCAAGCCACCGGCGATCAGGCAGACGATGGAAGCCGGCACGAAGCCCCAGCCATAGTCCACCATCAGCACCGCTGCCAGCGCGCCGATCAGCCCCACCACCGAGCCCACCGACAAGTCGATGTGGCCGGCCACGATCACCATCAGCATGCCCAGTGCCATGATGACGATGTAGCTGTTCTGCAGCACCAGGTTGGTCAGGTTCAGCGGACGCATCAGCGTGCCGTCGGTCATGATCTGGAAGAAGGCCATGATGGCCACCAGCGACATCAGCATGCCGTACTCGCGCATGTTGTTCTTCAGGAAGCTGCCATAGTCCTTCTTCTCGGCGACGCCGCTGGCGACGACCGGTTTCTTGCTCATGTCAATGCTCTCCATTGTCTTGCTCCTCAGGTGCTCTCTGGTCTTTATGGTAGTTGCCGCCGGTTTGGCTCCGGCTTGGTGTGATGCGTTCTGGCTGCCGGCCTTCAGGCCGCCTGCGATAGCGGCGACGCGCCCGGCTCATCGATGCGCTTGTTGCGCATGATGGCGCGCATGATGTTTTCCTGGCTGGCCTCGGCCTTGGGCAGATGGCCCACGAACTGGCCTTCGTTCATCACGTAGATGCGGTCGCACATGCCCAGCAGTTCCGGCATTTCCGACGAGATCATGATGATGCACTTGCCCTCGGCAGCCAGCTTGCTGATGATGTTGTAGATCTCGAACTTGGCGCCCACATCGATGCCGCGCGTGGGTTCATCCAGGATCAGCACTTCGGGCTGCGAGAACAGCCACTTCGACAGTACCACCTTCTGCTGGTTGCCGCCGGACAGGTTGACCACCTTCTGCAGCACGCTGGAACAGCGGATGCGCATCTGGGTCTTGAAGTCCGCGGCCACCTTGTATTCGCGCGCCTCGTCGATGACGGTGCGCTCGGAGACGCCGCCCAGGTTGGCCAGGGAGATGTTCTTCTTGATGTCTTCTTCCAGCACCAGGCCGTCGCCCTTGCGGTCTTCGGTGACGTAGGCGATACCCTTGTCGATGGCCTTCTGGATGGTGGACAGGTCGACTTCCTTGCCATGCAGGAAAGCCTTGCCGCTGATCTTCTTGCCGTAGGCGCGCCCGAAGATGCTCTTGGCCAGTTCGGTGCGGCCCGCGCCCATCAGGCCGGCGATACCGACGATCTCGCCGGCGCGCACCGTCATGTTGACGTCCTTGATGGCCAGCCGGTCGCTATGCAGCGGATGATGCACGCGCCAGTCGCGCACCTCGAAGATGACCTCGCCGATCTGCGGATCGCGCTGCGGATAGCG
>JAFAMT010000492.1 GCA_019233085.1 Herbaspirillum sp. | reverse complement strand
CGGCGCGCATACGATCCTGCGCCTTGCGCATTTTCGATGCGGCGACCATTTCCATCGCCTTGGTGATCTTCTTCGTATTCTCTACGCTCTTGATCTTGCCTCGTATCTCTTTGCCTACTGCCATGAGTCCTTACTCCTTGTGCGCTGAGGGCGGTCTTTTCAGACCGCCCGGGTGCTTAGAATGCGCCGGATTTCTTGAAATCAGCAATGGCAGCGGCCAGTGCAGCTTCGCCGTCCTTGTCCAGTTGCTTGGTTTCTTCGATCTTGGCCAGCAGCGCAGCTTGCTTGGTCTTCAGGTACGAGTGCAGACCGGCTTCGAAGGCCAGTACTTTCTTCACTGGCACGTCATCCAGGTAGCCCTTGTTCACTGCGAACAGCGAGGAAGCCATCAGGGAGATCGACAGTGGCGAGTACTGAGCCTGCTTCAGCAGTTCGGTCACGCGGGCGCCGCGGTCCAGCTGCTTACGGGTCGATTCGTCCAGGTCGGAAGCGAACTGCGCGAACGCAGCCAGTTCACGGTACTGTGCCAGGTCGGTACGGATACCGCCGGACAGGTTCTTGATGACCTTGGTCTGAGCCGCACCACCCACACGCGACACCGAGATACCCGCGTTAATCGCAGGACGGATGCCGGAGTTGAACAACGAGGTTTCGAGGAAGATCTGACCGTCGGTAATCGAAATCACGTTGGTCGGAACGAAGGCCGACACGTCACCCGCCTGGGTTTCGATGATCGGCAGTGCGGTCAGGGAACCGGTCTGGCCCTTGACTTCACCGTTGGTGAACTTCTCGACGTAGTCGGCGTTCACGCGGGCAGCACGTTCCAGCAGACGGCTGTGCAGGTAGAACACGTCGCCAGGATAGGCTTCGCGGCCCGGCGGACGGCGCAGCAGCAGCGACACCTGACGGTAGGCCACGGCTTGCTTGGACAGGTCGTCATAGACGATCAGGGCATCTTGACCGCGATCGCGGAAGTATTCGCCCATGGCGCAACCCGAGTAGGCCGACACGTATTGCATCGCAGCCGATTCGGAGGCGGTCGCGGCCACGACGATGGTGTATTCCATCGCGCCGTGTGCTTCCAGTGCGCGCACCACGTTCTTGACCGACGAAGCCTTCTGGCCGATCGCGACGTAGATGCAGGTCATGTTCTGACCCTTTTGATTGATGATGGCGTCGATCGCAACAGCGGTCTTGCCGGTCTGGCGGTCGCCGATGATCAGCTCGCGCTGGCCACGGCCGACAGGCACCATGGAGTCGATCGACTTCAGGCCGGTCTGCATCGGTTGCGACACGGACTGACGCGCGATCACGCCCGGAGCGATCTTTTCGATCGGGGCGGTCAGCTTGGCGTTGATCGGACCCTTGCCGTCGATCGGCTGGCCCAGTGCGTTGACCACACGGCCCTTCAGTTCAGGACCGATAGGCACTTCCAGGATACGGCCGGTGCACTTGACGACGTCGCCTTCGGAAATGTGTTCGTACTCGCCCAGGATAACGGCGCCCACCGAGTCACGCTCCAGGTTCAGCGCCAGGCCGAAGGTGTTGCCCGGGAATTCCAGCATCTCACCTTGCATCACGTCGGACAGACCATGGATACGGCAGATACCGTCGGACACGGAGATCACCGTGCCCTGATTGCGAATCTCAGCGGTATCGCCAAGGCCTTGGATCCGGCTCTTGATCAGCTCGCTGATTTCAGATGCGTTGAGTTGCATACTAACTCCTAAAAATTGTTCTTTCGCTTAGCCAGGCTGAGGCACTTACGCGGCCAGAGCAGCTTGCAGCTGCTGCAGCTTCGCGCGCACGGAGGTATCGAACACTTCGTCGCCGACCACGACACGCACACCGCCGATCAGGCTGCTGTCGACCGTCACGGAGGGGTTCAGCTTGCGGCCGAACTTCTTCTCCAGTGCCGAGACCACATCCTTGACCTGGGCATCGCTGAGCGCGAAGGCACTGACGATATTGGCATCAGCCGAACCTTCCGACGCGTTCTTGAGGGCGTGGAATTGTTCGGCGATTTCCGGCAACAGCACCAGGCGACCGTTGTCGACCAGCGTCTTGACGAAATTCTGCGCCTCGACGGCCAGCGGGGTCTTCACGGCGGCGGCAAACACTTCTGCCAGCTTGTCGTGCGATACGGAAGGGTTGTGCGCCAGTGCTTGCACATCAGGATGCGCCGCCACCTGAGCCATCTCGGTGATGAGATCGGACCAGGCTGCCAGGCTGCCAGCCTTGGCCACGCGGAACAAGGCTTCGGCGTAAGGACGAGCGATCGTTGCAAGTTCGGCCATATTACAGCTCTGTCTTCAGTTGATTCAGCAAGTCGGCGTGAGCCGCAGCATTCACTTCGCGCTTGAGGATCTGTTCCGCGCCCTTGACGGCGAGCGTTGCGACCTGGCCGCGCAGTTCTTCACGCGCCTGGTTCACTTGCTGTTGGGCATCGGCGCGGGCGTTGGCGATGATGCGGGCTGCCTCGTCGGCGGCCGTCTTCTTCGCTTCTTCGATGATCAGCTGAGCGCGCTTCTCGGCGTCGCCGATACGCTTCTGGCCTTCATCACGTGCCGTTGCCAGTTCGCCCTGGATGCGCTTTTCGGCGGCGGCCAGATCGGCCTTACCGCGGTCGGCGGCTGCCAGCCCGTCCGCAATCTTCTTGGCGCGTTCGTCGAGCGCCTTGATCAACGGCGGCCACACGAATTTCATCGTGAAGCCGGCGAGGATGAAGAAGACCACGAACTGCGCAATCAATGTTGCATTTAAGTTCACGGTAATTTCCTTCTCAGAATAACGAGTGCCGGAACCAATCGTCCGGCAGATGAGAATCGGCTATGAAGCGCGAATTACTTGGCGATGAACGGATTTGCGAATGCGAACAGCATGGCGATACCAACGCCGATCAGGAATGCCGCGTCGATCAGGCCGGCCAGCAGGAACATTTTGGTTTGCAGGGTGTTCATCAGTTCAGGCTGACGTGCGGATGCTTCGAGGTACTTACCGCCCATGATCGCGATACCGATACAAGCGCCGATAGCACCCAGGCCAATGATCAAACCGCAAGCCAGAGCAACGAAAGAGACATCAGTCATGACAATTCCTTAAGAAAAGTTAAATTTAAATACAAAACCAAAAAACAAACTGAAAAACAGGTACTGCAAGCCTTGTGTTAGTGCGCTTCGTGCGCCTGGCCCAGGTAAACCAGTGTCAACATCATGAAGATGAATGCTTGGAGCAACACGATCAGGATGTGGAAAATTGCCCAGATAGAACCGGCGATCACATGGCCGATGAAGCCGAATGCGGTCGCGGTCGATCCCAGCAATGCGATCAGCAGGAACAACAGTTCGCCTGCATACATGTTGCCGAACAGTCGCATGCCCAGGGACACGGTCTTGGCGGCGAATTCGATGATGTTCAGCAGCAGGTTGAAAGGTGCCAGCCAGATGCCGAAAGGTGCTGCAAACAGTTCGTGGATGAAGCCGCCAGCGCCCTTGATCTTGACGCTGTAGTACAGCATCAGCGCCAGCACGCCCAGGGCGATGCCCAGGGTGCCGTTCAGGTCGGCGGTGGGGACGATACGGTGGTGGGCTTCGCCCAGGCCGACCACGCGCAGGAGACCCGAGGCCAGGTCCACCGGCAGGAAGTCCAGCGAGTTCATCAGGGCGACCCAGACGAAGACCGTCAGGGCGACCGGGGCGATGAAGCTGCGGTCACCATGGACGATGGCCTTGGACTGGTCTTCGACCATTTCGACCACCATCTCGACGAAAGCCTGGAAACGGCCCGGCACGCCCGAGGTCGCCTTGCGGGCGGCCAGGAACATGAAGAGGCAGCCAATCACGCCACAGAACACGGACCAGAAAACGGTGTCCATGTTCAGGATCGAGAAATCAACGATCTTGGTCTGGTGATGCGTGGAGAGGTGTCCAAGGTGGTGGACGATATATTCGGAGGCTGTCGGCGCGTGCTCAGCGGCTTCTACGGTCATGGTCGGTGTCTAAACAGTAAAATGAAATAACTCTTAAGCACCACGATGAAGCTGAGCATAAATGCGAGCCAATTGACACCGTGGTACAACCAAACGATCGCGCCCATGAGCGCGAAGGTCGTAGCAATCTTGATAAATTCCCCGAAGAAAAACGCCATCGGGTTGGTACCACCGGGCTTACGTGCACTGACGTAGAGTCGCAGGGCAAACAGGGCATTGGGAACCACGCAGCAGATTCCGCCCAGCAAGGCGGACCACAGCGCCGGAAGTCCCCCCAGCATGCCTGCCACCACAGCAGCGACGACCGTGGTGACGAGCTGCAAGAGAATGATGCGCAGCATATCTATCCATTTTCGTGCATGCGCCGCACTCTTTACGAGCAGACGGCATCTTAAAAGCCCGGCGATTATAAAGGCTGGTTTTCCGGTTAGTCAAACCTTTTACAGCCAGATCAAGGGCTTATCTCAGGCACTTCGCAGCGAGTTGTGGCAAATAAGCAGCTACTTCCATTTTTTGCAATGCAACAAACATGAGCAGCCGCAGGGGACTCGCCCTGGCCAGGGTGTTGCCATGACGGCGACATCCCCCTCCTCATTCCCCTTCATCTTTTATATTCTCCCACTGAAAATATCTACACTTGCCCTGTCTGTGGCGGGCAACGCTGACACTTCAGTGACAGCGGCAGTTTACTCAAGAAGGGGGAGCAGAGGCCAGAAAAAAATCCCGCAAATTCAATGATTTACCGCTGGCGCAAAAACGCTCGCAATCAGCTTGCGCATGCGCTGACAGTGTGTCAGCAAGACCGGGGTTGTCTGACGACCAAGCTCGCTTTTGAGTCACGGATGCTGCGGCACAGCGAAGCCGATGAAAAATGAGTCAGCCATCCTGCCACAGCCTGCGAAGGGGGCAAAGATGCAGTAAAAATACGGCATCTTCATTCAGCGTGCGGCGGGCATCTATTGCCGTTCCGTACATCCCGGGGAATGAATAACAAATACCCTGCTGATCCAAGCTTGTGTGGCAAGAGCGGCATGCTCTAATCTGGACGTCGCCGCAGATGCCCTGCGGCATGGTTGCCGACAGGAATGACACGGGTCGCGCATGGGTGACACGCTACGCCACATGGCCGCTATGCTGCACCAGCTCCTCCACGCGGCCAGACGACTCCGTGCAATCCGTGTAAGAGGCTGCCGATGGCTCACTTTTGGCGCGACAAGCGCGTTTTCATCACCGGTCATACCGGCTTCAAGGGGAGCTGGCTGACGCTGTGGCTGCACATGATGGGCGCCAAGGTCAGTGGCTATTCCCTGCCCGCCCCCACCAATCCCAGCCTGTTCCACCTGGCTCGGTTGCACAATTGCGTGCAGACCACCACTGGCGACGTACGCGACCCCAGGCACCTGGCTGACACCATGGCCGCCGTCCAGCCTGACGTGGTGTTCCACCTGGCAGCCCAAGCCCTGGTGCGGGACTCCTACCAGACCCCGGTCGATACCTATGCCACCAATGTGATGGGCACCGTGCATCTGCTCGAAGCCGTGCGCAACACGCCCAGCGTGCGCTCGGTGGTGGTGGTCACCAGCGACAAGTGCTACGAGAACCGTGAATGGCTGTGGGGCTATCGGGAGGATGATCCCATGGGCGGCCATGACCCCTACAGCAACAGCAAGGGCGCGGCCGAGCTGGTGACCTCGGCCTATCGCCGCTCCTTCTTTGCCAGCAATCCCGACAACCAGACCGGCATCGCCAGCGTGCGCGCCGGCAACGTCATCGGTGGCGGCGACTTCGCCGCCGACCGCCTGATCCCCGACTTCATCCGCGCGCTGGAAAAGGAAACGCCGCTACGCATCCGCAACCCCCATTCGGTGCGTCCCTGGCAGTTCGTGCTGGAGCCGCTGTCGGGCTACCTGCAGATCGGCCAGTTGCTCTTTGAGCAGGGTGGCAAGTATGCCGAGGCGTGGAACTTCGGCCCGGCAGAGAACGACCCGCAATCGGTCGGCCAGCTGTGCAAGAACTTCAACCACGCCTTGCAACAGCATGAGGTGAAGCCGGCGCAGGTCTTGCTGGAACCCCAGGCCGATGCCCCGCACGAGGCCACGCTGCTGCGCCTGGACATCTCCAAGGCACGCCAGCGACTGTGCTGGGCGCCGCGCACGGAGCTGCAGACCGCTCTGGAACTGACCGCCCAGTGGTACGCCGGCTATCTCAACAATGAAGACCTGCGCGCACTCTCGGAGAACCAGATTGCCTTTTACCAGAGTCTGACATAATCGCGCTGTCGCAAAAACCTGAACCAGGAACACCATGAATATCCTCGTCACCGGCGGTGCAGGCTACATCGGCTCGCACACCTGCGTGGAACTGCTCAAGGCAGGCCACGAAGTCATCGTCTTCGACAATTTCAGCAACAGCAGCCCGGAGTCGGTGGCGCGTGTGCAAAAGATCGCCGGCCGGCCGCTGTTCCTGGTCAAGGGCGACATCCGCAATCGCGAGCAACTGGAAAGCGTGCTGCGCGAGTTCAAATGCGAGGCCGTGATCCACTTCGCCGGCCTGAAGGCCGTCGGCGAATCGGTCGAGCAACCGCTGAAGTACTACGATAACAATGTGGTCGGCACCGTACGCCTGCTCGAAGCCATGGAGGCCACCGGCGTGAAGACCATCGTCTTCAGTTCCTCGGCCACGGTCTATGGCGATCCGCAATACCTGCCGCTGACCGAGGCGCATCCGCTGTCGGCCAGCAATCCCTATGGACGCAGCAAGATCATGGTGGAAGACATGCTGCGCGACTATTTCCGCGCCCACCCGGACTGGAAGATCGCCCTGCTGCGCTACTTCAACCCGGTCGGTGCCCATGAAAGCGGCCTGATCGGCGAAGACCCGGGCGGTATTCCCAACAACCTCATGCCCTACGTGGCGCAGGTCGCCATCGGCCGTCGCGAGAAACTCAGCATCTGGGGCGGCGACTATCCCACCCCGGACGGCACCGGCGTACGCGACTTCATCCACGTGGTCGACCTGGCCACCGGCCACCTGGCGGCCTTGCAGACGCTGGCCGAGCCGCAGTGCTTCGCGGTCAACCTGGGCACCGGCATCGGCTATAGCGTGCTGGATGTGGTCAAGGCCTACGAGAAGGCCTCCGGCAAGCCGGTCCCCTACACCATCGCAGAGCGTCGCCCCGGCGATATCGCCTCCTGCTACGCCGATCCGGCCGAGGCGCGCCGCAAGCTGGGCTGGCAAGCCCAGCGGGGACTGGAAGCCATGTGTGCCGACTCCTGGCGCTGGCAACAGATGAATCCCAACGGTTTCAACGCCTGAAGGGAGCCTAGACCATGATCTTCGTGACCGGTGGTGCCGGCTTCATCGGCAGCAATTTCATCCTCGACTGGCTGGGCGATGACCAGGCCGAGCCAGTACTGAACATCGACAAGCTGACCTACGCCGGCAACCCCTACAACCTGGCCTCGGTAGCCCAGGATGCGCGCTATGCCTTCGTGCAGGCCGACATCTGCGACGAGATCGCCATGGCGACCCTGCTGTCGCGTTACCGCCCGCGCGCGATCCTGCATTTCGCCGCCGAGAGCCATGTGGATCGCTCCATCCATAGTCCCGACGAATTCATCCGCACCAACGTCAACGGCAGCTTCAACCTGCTGAGCAAGACGCTGCGCTACTGGCAGACGCTGCCGCAGGCCGAGCAGGCTGATTTCCGCTTCCTGCATGTTTCCACCGATGAGGTCTATGGCAGCCTGGGGCCGAACGATGCGCCTTTCTCGGAAACCACGCCGTACGCGCCCAACAGTCCCTATTCGGCCTCCAAGGCGGCCTCGGATCATCTTGTGCGGGCCTTCCACCATACCTACGGCCTGCCCACGCTGACCACCAACTGCTCCAACAACTATGGCCCCTATCACTTCCCCGAGAAGCTGATCCCCCTGGTGATCTCCAATGCCCTGGCCGGCAATCCGCTGCCCATCTACGGCGACGGCCAGCAGATCCGTGACTGGCTGTACGTCACCGACCACTGCGCCGCAATCCGCACGGTGCTCGCACGCGGCACGCCCGGCCAGACCTACAACATCGGCGGCTGGAACGAACAGGCCAACCTGCATGTGGTGCATACCCTGTGCGACACCCTGGACGAACTCGCGCCCCGGGCGGAAGGCAGCTATCGCAGCCTGATCACCTTCGTCAAGGATCGCCCCGGCCACGACCGCCGCTACGCCATCGATGCACGCAAGCTGGAAAGCGAACTGGGCTGGAAACCGGCGGAAACCTTCGAGAGCGGCATCCGCAAGACCGTGCAGTGGTACCTGGCCAACGGCGACTGGGTGGCGCAGGTGCGCTCCGGTGCCTATCTGAACTGGCTGCAGAAGCAATATGGCGATCATCCTCCGGGAGCATTGATATGAGCGACATGACACAGGCAGGCAAGCGCCGCGGCATCATCCTGGCCGGCGGTTCGGGGACGCGGCTGTATCCGGCCACCACCGTGGTGTCCAAGCAGCTCATGCCGATCTATGACAAGCCGATGGTGTACTACCCGCTGTCGAGCCTGATGCTGGCGGGCATCCGCGACATCCTGCTGATCTCCACGCCGCAGGACACGCCGCGCTTTGCCGAATTGCTGGGCGATGGCAACCAGTGGGGATTGAACATCCGCTATGCCGTGCAAGCCTCCCCGGACGGCTTGGCGCAGGCCTTCCTGATCGGCCGCGATTTCATCGGCAACGATCCCTCGGCGCTGATCCTGGGCGACAACATCTTCTACGGACGCGACCTCGAAGCGCCCATGCGCGAGGCCAATGCCCGCGCCGATGGCGCCACCATCTTCGCCTATCATGTCCAGGACCCGGAGCGCTATGGCGTGGTCGAGTTCGACCGCCAGCGCCACGTCATCGGCATCGAGGAAAAGCCGGCCCAGCCGAAGTCCAGCTTCGCCGTCACCGGCCTGTACTTCTATGACAACCAGGTGATCGACATCGCCCGTTCGATCAAGCCATCGGCGCGCGGTGAACTGGAAATCACCGACGTCAACCGTGCCTACCTGGAGCGCGACCAGTTACAGGTGGAGTTGATGGGACGCGGCATCGCCTGGCTCGATACGGGGACTCACGAGTCGCTGCTCGATGCCGGCCAATTCATCGCCACCATCGAAAAACGGCAGGGCCTGAAGGTAGCCTGTCCGGAAGAAATTGCCTATCGTCGTGGCTACATCGATGCGGGTCAATTGGAAAAACTGGCCGAGCCGCTCAAGAAGAATGCCTACGGCAAGTACCTGCTGCAGCTGCTTACCGACATGAGCTATTAAGCGCACGACCAGGCGATCATCCCATGCAAATCAAGACCACTCACTTGTCCGGCTTACTCCAGATCGAACCACGCGTATTCGGCGACAACCGCGGTTTCTTCTATGAGAGCTTCAACGAGCGCACCTTCCTGGAACAGACCGGGGTCGAGGCCCGCTTCGTCCAGGACAACCACTCCAAATCCGCGCGCGGCGTGCTGCGCGGACTGCATTACCAGATCCGCCATGCCCAGGGAAAGCTGGTGCGCGTGACCCGCGGCGCCGTGCTCGACGTGGTGCTCGACATCCGCCGCAGCTCGCCGACCTTCGGCCAATGGTTCAGTTCGGTACTGAGCGAGGACAACAAGCTGCAGATGTGGATCCCCCCCGGTTTCGCGCACGGCTTCTCGGTGCTGGAAGACGATACCGAGTTCCTCTACAAGACCACCGACTACTGGATGCCTGAGCACGAGCGCTGCATCCTCTGGAGCGATCCGGCGCTGGCGATCGACTGGCAACTGCAGGGTGAACCGGTCATGTCGGAGAAGGACAAGCGCGGCACGCCGTTCCAGGCGGCCGAGGTATTCGAATAGTCATGAGCCTGTCCCGTTAGGAGCCCCGATGAAATCCATGCGCATCCTGCTCACCGGCGCCAGCGGCCAGGTTGGTGGCGAGTTCCTGCGGCGCCTGCGCGCCATGCCCAGCGGCATCGAGGTCATCGCGCCTACGCGTGCCCAACTGGATGTGGCGCAGCCCCTGGCGCTGCGCGAGGCGGTGCGCGCGGCCAAACCCGACCTGATCATCCATCCGGCCGCCTATACCGCGGTGGTCAAGGCCGAGTCCGAACCCGACCTGGCACGACGCATCAATGCCGAGGCACCCGCCGTGCTGGCCGAGGAAGCGGCCAGGCTGGGTGCGGCGCTGCTGCATTTTTCAACCGACTATGTGTTCGATGGCCGCCATGAGGGCGCCTATACCGAAGACCTGCCCACCCATCCGCTGAATGTCTATGGTGCGACCAAGCGCGAGGGGGAACTTGCCATTGCCGCCAGCGGCGCGGCACACTGGATCCTGCGCACCAGCTGGGTGTACAACCTGGCCGGCAGCAACTTCATGAAGACCGCGATCCGGCTGGCGCAGCAAAAGGAGAGCTATACCATCGTCGGCGACCAGTTCGGCGCGCCGACCTGGGCCTCCACCATTGCGGCGGTCTGCTGTCGCATGCTGGCCGGTGCCAACGGCGGCCGCGAGAAAGTGCAAGCCACCAGCGGCATCTACCACCTCACCGCCGCCGGTGCCACCTCCTGGCATGGCTATGCGTCGCTGATCGCGCGCGAGCTGATGGCACAGGGCGTACCCGTCAAGCTCAAGGGGCTGGAACACATCACGCCGGTGCCAAGCTCCTCCTATCCCACACCACCCGAGCGCCCGCTCAATTCACGCCTGGACTGCAGCAAGCTGGAAAGCACCTTCGGTCTGGCGCTACCGCAGTGGGACGACGATGCCCTGGCCTGCCTGCACCAGATCATCCGTCACTACCGGCTCGACCAGGGCCAGTTGCTGCCCGACTAAGACCCCATGACAAAGGCGCCGCCCTCCCTTGCAGGAGTGGCGGCGCCCTTGTTGTTGGCGACGGATTTAATGGCTGGGAACGTACTTGACCTGGTCACCCCGCGTGATCAGGTTGAGCTGGCCGAAGAAGCGCATGTAGCCGGGATCGCCATAGCGCGCACGCAGTTCGCGCAGCAGCAGGTAGCTACCCAGGCGCTCGGCGCAGAAGGCCCAGGCCCGGGTCTGGTAGCCTTCGCGGCGAGTGTCGTAGCGCTGTACGCAATACCAGATCACGGCTTCGATCTGGCCCACTGCACGCAGCCAGAACTCGGCCGGGAACACCCCCATCTCCACACCACCCATGAAGAAGATCTTCTCGTTGAAGAACTGCTCGGCTTCGCTCTTGTCGAACACGCCCAGTTCGGTGGCCGCGGCGGCGAAACGCAGCAGATCCTCGGCGTGATGGGCTAGCGCGTAGTGCGACAGGTAGCCGGCACTCTGGCCACCGACATTGAAGCCGCAAGTCTTGCCGACCAGGAACTCCTGGTCGCCCGGCTCCATCATCTCTTCCAGGCTCTGGCGTGCGAATTCCTTGTCGGAGACCACGTCCATCATCCAGTTGTCCTCGGCGGGGACACCGCTGATACGCTCGCGCGAAATGAACTTGCGATACAGGCAGACGCCAACACGCTTGACCTTCGGATAGTCACGCAAGATCAGCCTGCGCAGGGCGAAGTTGCCCAGCATGCCGGCCACGATGGGATGATACGGGACCCACTCGGGCGCCAGGTCGCGCAGGTTGAGCGCGCCATCATGCTGAGACTCGCCCAGGTAGATCGGCAGCACATAGTCGGGGAACTTGATCGGCAACGGCACGTGGGTCATGCATCCGAATACCAGCTCGCCGCGCGCGGCCTGGGCGGCGGCATTGTCGGCCTGCAGGGGAGCCGTCGGCATCGCAGGAACAGCGGTCGCCGCAGGCGCCGCAGAGAAACCGCCCATTGCCTGCAAGGCAGAACGCAGGCTGTCGAAGGAAATGGGCGCTGCCGACGGCAAGGCCGGCGCGGGCATCGTCGACGTCGTGGACTGCGATTGCTGCAAGCGCTGGACTTCGACTTCGAAACGCTGGCGATCACCCGCCGCGCCGCTGGCCGCATAGGCAGCGCGCAGTTGCTCAAGGCGGGCGATATCAGCGCTCGCCAGCGGCCGGGCTGCCGGCATGCGCTCGGCCGGGCAGTGCCAGACCTGCAGTTGCTGGTCCAGCGCCAGTACCAGCGACGCCAGGCGATCGGCCAGCAAGGCCTTGGCCGGCTCTCCCGCCGGACTCCCTGCTTCAAGGGCCTGGCGCAAGGGGTTGCCGACCTCCTCGGTGGCCAGGTACAAGCGCTCGGCCAGGTCGAACCAGGTCTGCCAGAAGGCACGCCTGGCCACGACAAAGCCATTGAAGACATTGTTTTCCCAACGCGGCAGGAAATGGGCGACATCCAGCTCCAGCCCCAGGCTATGGAAGAAGGCTTGCGCGGTCTGTGCAAAGCCCGGCAACTGTCGCTCGCCCTGCAGCAGCAGGTTGAGCTGGCCGCAAGCCTCCAGGGTCACTGGACAGAAGGTCCAGGCCTGGGCCTGGGGCTGGGCTTGTACCAGGGCCGCAACGGCGGCCGCATCCAGTCCGGTCCGGCCCACGAAGTCGGGCGCCAGGAAACCATAGCAGCTTTCATCATCGATGGCCTGCTCGCGGAAGAAGCGCCGCATCGCCGAGAGGTCTCCCCAGAGGCCGGGCAAGGGGCTCACCAGTTGCTGGAAGCCGGGTGCGGCCGAGCGCGACGGCCCGCTGATCTGGAACAGGTTCACATTCATCGCCATGCTCCTCACCAGACCTGCAGGTGCGGCACCGCGATGGCGAAGCGGCCACCCCAGTCACGGATCTCGGCCAGCTGCCGGGCCACCTCCTCCTTGATGTTCCAGGGCAGGATCAGCACCACGTCGGGCTTCTCGTCGAGCAGGCGCTGCGGCGAGACGATGGGGATGTGGCTGCCGGGCATGTACTTGTCCTGCTTGGAAGGCGCGGCATCGGCCACCAAAGGCAAGAGGTCGGGATGCACGCCGGAGTAGTTGAGCAGCGTATTGCCCTTGGCTGCGGCACCATAGGCCAGCACCTTCTTGCCGGCGCGCTTTTGCTCCAGCAGGAAACCCAGCAGTTGCAGCTTGATCTCCTCGGCGCGGGCCTGGAAGCCGGCGTAGCCGTCGATGCTCTCCAGTCCGAAGGCGCGTTCGCGCGCCAGCATGGACTCCACTGCGGGCGTGGCTGCGATCGCGGCATCGGCGTGGCAGGCATAGATGCGCAGGCTGCCACCATGGGTGGGCAACTCCTCGACGTCATAGATGCGCAGGCCCTGCGCACGCATCACGCGCTGCACCGCCACCAGCGACAGGTAGGAGAAATGCTCGTGGTAGATGGTATCGAACTGCGATTGCGCGATCAGGTTCAGCAGATGCGGGCATTCGACGGTGACTGTGCCCTGTGGCGCCAGCAAGGCGGTCATGCCGCCGACGAAGTCATTGATGTCCGGCACATGGGCCAGCACGTTATTGGCGGCAATCAGGTCGGCCGCACCGTGGCTGGCGCGCAGGCGCTGGCCCAGGGCCACGCCGAAGAATTCCTCGACAATCGGGATGCCCTTGGCACGCGCCGCATCGGCGGTACTGGTGGTGGGCTCCACGCCCAGGCAGGGGATGCCCTTGCGCTGCACGTATTGCAGCAGGTAGCCATCGTTGGCGGCCAGTTCCACCACCAGCGATTGCGCCCCCAGCCCCAGGCGCGTGGCAATCATGTCCACATAGCGCTCGGCGTGCTGCAGCCAGGTCGTGGAGGTCGACGAGAAGTAGGCGTAGTCGGTGGCAAAGAGCTGGTCGTAATGGGTGTAGTCCTCGGTCTGCACCAGCCAGCATTGGCGGCACACCATCACCTTGAGCGGATAGGTGGTCTCGGGCCGGCGCAACTCCTCGGCCTTCAGGTAGGCGTTGGAGGGCGGCGAGAAGCCCAGGTCGATGAAGGTGTCATGCAGTTCGGTCTGGCAGTGGCGGCATTTCATAGCGGGATTCCATCGAAATCGGGGGCCAGCAGCGGGTGCTGGAGATCGCGTGGCGACAGGTTGCGCGGCGGCAGCGGCCAGGCAATGGCGGCACGCGGATCGTCGTGGCGCACGCCGCCTTCGGCGTGCGGCGCATAAGCGGCGGTATGCAGGTACAGCAGGGCAGCACCCTCTTCCAATACCTGGAAGCCATGGGCGCAACCCTCGGGGATCAGCAGGGCGCGATCATCGGCGGCAGCCAGTTCGACACCGCGCCATTGCAGGAAGGTGGGCGAGCCCGCGCGCAGGTCCAGCACCACGTCGAAGACGCGGCCGGCCAGGCAGCGGATGAGTTTCTTCTCGGCATGGGGTGCGTGCTGGAAGTGCATGCCCCTGACGCTGCCAGGCTCGGCGGTCACCGAATTGTTGACTTGCACGATACGGCTACCGCCCAGGACGGCCGCCAGTTCCTCTTCGCAGAACCAGCGCGCGAAACTGCCCCGGGCGTCGCCCCGGCGCACGCTGGAGACCAGCACCGCACCGGCAATACCGGTGGGCTCGATGCGCAGGTTCATGGCGTCATCCCGGCCGGGTTCATCAGTCCCAGGTCTTCCATCGCGCCTGCCCCTGGTCCCACATCTGGTTCAACTGGATCTTGTCGCGCAGGGTGTCCATGCACTTCCAGAAACCATGGTGCGGCCAGTTCAGGAGCTTGCCGTCACCGGCGATCTGCTCCAGCGGAGCGCGTTCGAAGATGGTGGCCTCGCCCTCCTTGAGGTAGTCGAACACACCCTGGCGGCAGACCATGAAGCCGCCATTGATCCAGCCCAGGTCGCCCGGCGGCTTTTCGCGGAAGTCGCGGATCAGCCCGGCCTCGTCGGTCTGCACCATGCCAAAGCGCGCCTCCGGCTGCACGGTGGTCATGGTCACCAGGGACTGATGCGCGCGGTGACGCGCCACCAGCGCGGTGACATCGACATCGGAGACGCCGTCACCGTAGGTCAGCATGAAATCGTCATCCTTGAGGTAATCGCGCGCGGCCAGCAGACGTCCACCGGTCTGGGTATGCAGGCCGGTCTCCACCAGCGTGACCTTCCAGGGCTCGGACTTGTTGCGGTGCACCTCGACCTTGTTGTCGGCCAGGTCGATGGTGACATCGCCCTGATGCAAGAAGTAATTGGCGAAGAATTCCTTGATCAGGTAACCCTTGTAGCCCAGCAGGATCACGAATTCATTGAAACCGTGCTGGGAATAGCCCTTCATGATGTGCCACAGGATGGGCTTGCCACCGATTTCGACCATGGGCTTGGGACGTACATCGGTTTCTTCCCCGAGCCGCGTGCCCAGGCCGCCAGCAAGAATGACGACTTTCAATTTCTACCCCTCGATGAGTGATGATCCACGCGCCGCAAAAGCGTTGCACTGGCAGCAACCCTTTCACCAAAGATCACTATGTTACCGGCTTTGCCAGGGCAATAAGCGCCGGTCTGCACCGTTTATCGGCGCCAATTTGACTTTTTGCCATGCCCCGGGGAGAGCCTTCATTCAAGGATTTGTCGGCCTCTTTACCGCCATTTCAGGCCATTCCGGCCGCAATGGCGCTGCTATACTGCCCCGGACTTGGCAGCTGGCTGCACCATTGCGACCAGGGGAGCCGGCAGCACGGTGCTGTCACATCCACAGACCACTCTTTCGACCATGACTCAAGATTTGTTCGCCCGGCTCCACCAACCCTACTACATTCATGCACCGGCCTACGACGAGGGCAGCCCCGATGCCCGCCTCCTGCATCTGCTCTGCCACGCACTCAATCTTCGCGGCGAGGAAGCCTACGTCACCAGCGAGAGCGATCCGGGCCTGCGGACGCCGCGCCTGACGCAACAGAGCGTCGACGCCCACCTCAAAGCTGGCCGGAAAGCCATCGTCGTCTATCCCGGCAGTACCAGCGGCAATCCGCTCATGGCCGCCAGCGTGGTGCGGTTCCTGCTGTCGCAGCATGATGCGGTGGCACCCGGAGAAATGGCAGTGGCCTGGCATGCAGGGCTGGCCGATGGGAATGTTGCATTGCTGGAAATTCCGCAGACCGATGATGCAGCCTGGGCCAGCCGCCGCGAGCAATTCATGCAGCAGCTCGATGCGTTCATCCTGGCCAGCCAGAGTCGCTTCGGTGCAGCGGTGTCGCCAGCGGCGATAGCGCCCGCACAACCGATCCCACAACCGGCGCCACAGCCAAGCGCGTACCCTGCACCCCAGCCGGCAATGGCGACGCCTGCGGCACCGCGCGCTGCGGCCCGACGCAAGAAACGCCTGGTGGTGTTTTCGGTCGAATCGACCTGGAGTCCCTGCCCGCAGATCCGCCTGCTGCGGCCCTTTGCGCATCTGAAGGACGAATGGGAAGTGATCTGGGCCATCGAGAACGGCCGCCTGCAGGGTGATTATCTGAACGACGCCGACCTGATCCTGCTGCACCGTTTCACGCCGGGCCTGATGTCACTGGACGTGCTGCGTACCATCTTCAGCTCGCGCGTACCCATCGTCTACGAGTCAGACGACCTGCTCAACGACATCCCCGCCGACCACCCGGAAGCCCAGCAGGGCGCCGCCTGGAAGGCCGGCATCGAACACGCTGTCCGGCACGCCAAGGCGGTCGTGGTGTCGACCGAGTTCCTGGCCTCCAAGTACCGTGACCTCAATGCCTCGGTCTACGTGCTGCCCAACTACATCGACTTCGACCTGTTCTACCGCCCGGTGCCACAGCATCAGCCAGCCGGTGGCCGCATCAACATCGGCCTGCTGGGCTCGTCGATCCAGCCCTCCAACTTCGCGCTGGTGGATCAGGCGCTGCGCGCCCTGGTGGAGCGCTACGGCGACCGCCTGCATATCGACTTCGTCGGCTGGGACTGCCCGCAAGGCTGGGTCGGCCATCCGCTGGCCACCTTCCATACCTTCGTGCACCAGTACGTGGACTACGCTGCGCAATTGCGCCAGTGGAACTGGGATATCGCCCTGATCCCGCTGGCCAGCGATGAATACAACCAGTGCAAGAGCTACATCAAGTGGCTGGACTATTCTGCTGCCGGCATCGCCTCGATCTTCAGCGATGTCTCGGTCTATAACGAAGTGGTCACGCACGATGTCACCGGCCTGCTGATGCCCAATTCCAGCCAGGCCTGGCTGGAGGCCATCACGCTGCTGATCGAGTCGCCCGAGAAGCGCCATGCGCTGGCGCGTGCCGGCCAGCAGGAAGTGCGCGAGCACTTCGACCTGCAGGCCAAGGCGGCCCACTACAACGAGGTCTACAGCCGCTGCGCGACGGTCTGACAAAGAGGTGCAGACGGTACGGGCCCGTCTGCGCGGCTGACTTACTTACCCTGATAGACCTGGCGCACCTGCGCCTGGGCGGGGAAGTCCTCGGTGATGAAGCCACGATGCAGCGTTTTCCCTTGTGTAAAGGGATACTCACGCTCCACGAAGGTGGGTTCGCTGGCATTCTCATAACGCCCGCTGATCGATATGCGCATGCGATCGTCACCGCGGCGCGAACTGCGGTGTACCGTGAAGTTGCTCATCAGGCATACCCCCGACTTGCGCACCTGCACCGGCACGAACTGCTCTTCGGAATAATGACTTTCGTCGACCCGGAAGATATTGGCTTCCTGGGTACCGCTCAACAAGCCCTTCAGATGACTGCCCGGCACGACTTCCATCGTGAAGAGATTGGCGTCGATGTCCATGAAGGGAATCCAGGTGGTGACCGTATCAAGACTACCCTGCACCGAGGTCCAGTCCTGATGGACATCAAAGCCCTGATACCCGCCGGGGATCACCAGCCTGCGGGCCATCAGATGCAAGACCGGCGTGGTCTGAAACAGCGGCGTACGCACGCCGAGATCGGCGACTGCATCGCGCAGACGCGGAGCAGTCATCAGCTGATACACCCCGTACAGCTTGGAGCACATGCGCAAGGTCGCCAGATACAGCTGCACATCGGCCTGCAGCAGGGCCGCCATGTTCTCTTGCAGCGCCACCAGTCGTTCGCCCTCAGCCACCGGCAGTTTGCGGCGCTCCAACTGTTGTGCAAAAGATAAATTGAAGGCGTCCAGGGTCTCATCCAGCCAGGCCGGATCCACGATGTCTTCCGCTATCAGATAACCATTTTCGAGATAGAAAGCGATCTGTTCGTTGCTCAGCACTTTTCCCATATGTCCCAATCCTTATCGTGATCCTGCCTATACAGGGAGCAAAGCCCTTTTTCCCCGCAATATATCGTTTATGAATACCGCTTCATTCTGCTCTAATCCATGTTAAGGACTTCAGGAGACTACGATGCAAAAAGTTATCCTTTTCGGCATTTTGGACACTGCTCAGCTGGCGCACTACTACTTGAAGAAAGACCCGTCGGTCGAAGTCGTCGGCTTTACCGTCAACGAAGAATACATGCCGGAGAGCAAAACCTTTGAAGGTCTTCCGGTGGTTCCCTTCGAGTCGGTGAACAGCTATTACTCGCCCTCGGAATACAAGATGTTCGCGCCGATGACCGGCCGCAAGATGAATCGCCTGCGCGAGTCGATCTATCTCGCCGGCAAGGAAAAAGGCTACGACTTCATCTCCTACGTCAGCCCCAATGCCACCGTCAACGACAACCGCATCGGCGAAAACTGCTTCATCCTCGAAGACAACACGCTGCAGCCCTTCACCACGATCGGCAACAACGTGGTCATGTGGAGCGGTAACCATATCGGCCACCACGGCGAGATCAAGGATCATGTCTTCTTCACCTCGCACGTGGTGCTGTCCGGCCATTGCGTGGTCCACCCCTACTCCTGGTTCGGCGTCAACGCGACCATCACCAACGACTGCACCATCGCGGAAGGCACCTGTGTCGCCATGGGCGCCCTGATTTCCAAGGACACCCAGCCGTGGCAGCTTTACATCGGCTCTCCTGCTCGCGCGGCGAAGAGTAGTCAAGATTTGGATTTCTGAACATGTCATGGATCAAACAGGGGCGCATTTTCGACCCCGACACCGATTGGCTGGGCTCGCATGCCCAGGTACCGACCACCCTGGTGCTCGATGAGGTGGTGCGCGTCTTCATCTCCACCCGCAATGCCTCCGGCAAGAGCCTGTGCTATGCGATCGATCTCGACCGCAAGGATCCGTCCCGGGTGGTGGAGCGGCATCGCCAGCCCTGCCTGGGCTTCGGCCGTCCCGGCACCTTCGACGACGACGGCGTCATGCCCAGCTATGCGCTGCAGCGCGACGGCAAGACCTATCTCTATTACAGCGGCTGGAACCAGCGCGTCACCGTGCCGTATCACAACTCCATGGGCATTGCCGTCTCCGACGACGACGGCCTGCATTTCGAAAAGCTCTACGAAGGTCCGATCATGGACCGCACCGCCACCGAGCCCTATGTTGCCGTAACGCCCACGGTCCTGTTCGACGAAGGACTGTGGAAGATGTGGTACGTGTCAGGAATCAGCTGGCTGAACGTGCAGGGCCACTATGAGCCGCTGTACGTCATCAAGTACGCCGACTCCAGGGATGGCGTGAACTTCACCCGCTATCCCGAGCACTGCCTGGAATCGCGCTTTGCCACCGAAGCGTTCTCGCGGCCCAACGTCATCAAGGAAGACGGCATCTACAAGATGTGGTACTGCTCGCGCGCATCGGAGGATTATCGCAACGGCACGGGCTCCTACCGGATCCGTTATGCCGAGTCCGCCGACGGACGTATTTGGACGCGATTTGATCAAGATGGTATTCCCCCCTCGGAAGAGGGTTGGGATTCGCTGATGACGTGCTACCCTTTTGTGTTCCAGGTAGACGGAAAAAAATACATGTTATACAACGGCAACCGGTTCGGCAGCACCGGATTCGGTCTGGCAATTTGGAGCGATGATGAGTAACGACAAGATTCAAGACGATGTGTACAAACTGGAGTCCACGGCATCGGATGCGCAATTTGCCTTCCGCGAACAGCTGCTGGACATGTATCGCAAGAGCCCGCTGTCACAGGAAGACCTGCTCTTCAACGTCGGCCTCTATACGCGCAGCTCGGTGCTGGTCAAGTTCATTGTCCTGAACGATCTGTACAAGCGCTTCAAGCACATCCCCGGCATGCTGGTGGAATTCGGCACCTGGTACGGCCACAACCTGGTCCTGCTGGAAAACCTGCGCGCCATCTACGAACCGTTCAACAAGCAGCGCCAGATCGTCGGCTTCGACACCTTCGAAGGCTATTCCAAGCCCAGCGACAAGGACCGCCAGGAAAGCGGCGTGTGGGTGGAACACTCCTACTCCACCGAATCCAGCTACAAGCAATACCTGGAAGAGCTGCTGCAGGTACACGAAGGCAATAACGTCATCGGACACAAGCGCAAGATCCATTCGCTCGTTGCCGGCGACGTCACCAAGACCGCACCTGAGTATTTCGAAAAGAACCAGGCCAGCATCGTGGCCTTCGCCTATTTCGACATGGGCCTGTATGAGCCGACCCTGGCCGCGCTCAAGGCGGTCAAGCCGCATCTGGTGTCGGGCAGCATCCTGCTGATGGATGAGCTGACCTGGCCGGAATCGCCGGGTGAAGCGATCGCCTTCAAGGAAGTGTTCTCCAAGGATGAGTACGTGCTGGAGAAGTGCGAGCTGTATCCCTCCAAGTGCATCGTCACCATCAAGTGAATGGAGCGACCATGATCCCTATCCAGGAATTCGACAAGCTGATGGATGAGAAGGGCTGGCTGGTGTTCGAGAACGCCATCCCGCAGGACATCGTGGCCCGCATGCGCGCCGATATCCTGCCTGCCTATGAAGTCTGCCGCAACTACCAGATCAAGAACGGCATCGACCAGGACACCAGCTTCACCGTGCACCACCTGATCGGCCAGTACGACAGCTATCTGGACTGCCTCAAGGCCTATCCCATCTATGAATACATAGAGCGCTACTTCGGCGGCAACTTCATCCTCAATTCCTTTGGCGGCGCGATCAACACGCGCAACTCCACTTCCTACGCCCAGCGCGTGCACCGCGATATCCGTTCCTATTCGGGCAAGCTCCCGCTGTTGCTCAACACGCTGGTGATGCTGGACGATTTCACGCCGCACAACGGCGCGACCTGGATGCTCTCGGGCTCGCACAAGTACGAAGAAAAACCGAGCGACGAATATTTCAAGCAGCATGCCGAGCAGGCCATCGGCCCGGCCGGCAGCATCCTGATGTTCAACTCCAACGTCTGGCACGCCGGCGGCAACAATGAAACCGACCTGCAGCGGCGCTCGGTCACGCCGATGTTCTCCAAGCCGTTCATGAAGCAGCAGTTCGACTATCCGCGCGCGATGGGTTACGACAAGGGCGACAGCTTCGATGACCGCATCCGCCAGGTGCTGGGCTACAACTCCCGCGTGCCCGCCACGCTGGACGAGTGGTACCAGCCGCCAGCCAAGCGCATGTACCGCCCGAACCAAGGATGAGCATGTCACGCGACCTGAACACGGAGTACCAGGATACGGACAAGCGCCTGTACGCCTACGACTTCGACTACATTCACCGCGACTACATGCTCAAGGCGCTGGCGCCGCATCTGCGCCCGGGCAATGTGCTGGAGATGGGCTGCTATCACGGTGAATTCACCAAGAAGCTGCAGCCCTACTTCGACGACATCACCGTCATCGAGGGCTCGTCGGACTTGATCGAGATCGCACGCAAGAACGCCGGCGACAGCGTCAAGTTCATCCTCAGCTATTTCGAGGACGCCGAACCGGGCCGCCTGTTCGACAACATCTTCCTGGTGCATACGCTGGAGCACCTGACCGATCCGCAGACGGTGCTCAAGAAAGTGCGCCAGTGGCTCGCGCCCGCAGGCCGCCTGTTCATCGTCGTGCCCAATGCCAATGCCGCTTCGCGCCAGATCGCGGTGGGCATGGGCCTGATCGACTACAACGCCGCCGTCACGGCAGGCGAACATGCCCACGGCCACCGCGCCACCTATAGCCTGGACACGCTGGAACACGAAGCGCAGCAGGCCGGCTTCAAGGTCGAGCAGCGCGGCGGCATCCTGTTCAAGCCCCTGGCGAACTTCCAGTTCGACGCCGCCATGCGCAATGGCATCATCGATCAGGCATTCTTCGATGGTTGCTACAAGCTGGGGATGAAATACCCTGACCTGACGGCCAGCGTGTTCGTGGTTTGCGAAGCCTGAGTTCTAGCGCTCAGACGTAATCGTAGGCATCCAGATGGGCCCCGATTCCCGCGGGCCCGACTTCCATCAGGACGTCGATCACCGACAGGTAAGGGGTGAAGCCCGTGCTGCGCTGGACGTAGGCCTGCGGGCGCATCGCGATGAAGCGCAGTTCGATGCCCTCGGCGGAGAAGGAAGCCGGATCGTACAGCGCCTTGCCGCCCTGGGCATTGACATAGACGTCCGCCTGCTCGCGCCGGCAGATATCCAGGATACGTTCCTGCGCGACCAGTTCGCTGTTGCCGTAGGAACGGCTGCTGGTTTCGAATTGGACGCTCAAGCCCATGAAGCCGGCCAGCGCCTGCAACTGATGCGCCAGGAAGGCGGCCAGGTTCTGCTCGGGGAAGGCCAGTATCCTTTCCACCAGCGGAAACACCTCGGCGAAGTGCGGCGCCTTGCGATAGGTGACCTCGACCATCTTCAACATCTTCCGTTGCCATTCGGCGGCCGGCGCGATGTCGATCTCGCAGATCTTGCGATTCTGCGAAGCCTGTCGCAGCGGCAAGGTGATGAAGGTCGGCTCGCCGTTGATCAGCAGCCGGTTGCGGTTGATCCATCCACGGTTGATGTAATTCACGTCATCGAAGATCACGAACCGGTCCGCCGCCCGCATCAGCTGCCAGTAGCCGATATAGGGAAACAGGTAAGGCTGCATGATGGCCAGGCGCATCATGCCGAAGTGGCCTCCTTGATGACCGTAATGATGCGCCCCACATCCTCATGCGCCAGCTCGGGATAAATCGGCAGGCAGATCACCTCGCTGGCGACCTTGTTGGCGACCGGCAGATTGGCGGCGGCCGCAGAGGCCAGCGACCGGTACATCGGGAACTCGGTGATCAGCGGATGGAAATACCGCCGCGTATTGATGCCATGCGTGGCGAACAGCTTGAACAGCTCGTCGCGCGAGAGCGGATATTGCGGTCCGACCAGAATCGGGAAGTAGGCGAAATTGCCCACCTTTTCATTGACGCCATCGACGCAGGAGATGCCCTCCACGTCCGCCAGCTCGGCGCGGTAGCGGGCATCGATGGCCTGGCGCCGCGCCAGCGCATCACCGATTCCCTGCAATTGCAGCAGGCCGAAGGCCGCATGGATCTCGCTGAGCTTGCCGTTGGTGCCAAGGCGGGAAACGGTACTGCCGTCTGCCTCGAAACCGAAATTCTTGAGGCTGTCGATCTTCTGCTTGGTTTCCTTGTCGTGGCAGATGATCGCGCCGCCCTCGAAGGTACTGAAGACCTTGGTCGCATGAAAACTCAGCACCGCCATGTCGCCATGTCGCAAGATGCTTCCGCCCTCGTCTTCCACGCCGAAAGCGTGCGCCGCGTCGTAGATCACTTTCAGGCCGTGCTTGTCGGCGATCTTGCCAATGGCATCGACGTCGCAAGGATGCCCATAGCAGTGCACCGGCAGGATGGCGGTGGTGGCCGGCGTGATCGCCGCCTCGATGCGTTCGGGATCCAGGTTGAGTGTCACGGGATCGATATCGACGAAGACCGGTTGCAAGCCATTCCACAGCAGGGAATGCGCCGTGGCAACGAACGAATAGGGCGTGGTGATGATTTCGCCGCTCAGGTCGGCCGCTTGCAGCGCGGTGACCAGCGCCTGGGTACCGTTGTTGAACAAGGCGATGTGCGGCACGCCCAGGTGCTCGCACAGCGCCTTTTCCAGCCGCTGGTGCATCGGCCCGCCATTGGTCAGGATGCGCGCGTCCCATATCTCTCGCAGATACGGGACGAACTCTTCCAATGCCGGCAATGACGGCCGGGTCACGAATATCGGTTTCCTGTCGCTCATAAGACTTTACCCGTTGCGCTGTGCCTGGTGGATTTCGCGGCCCTCTCGCCGTTATTTCTTCTGGCAGACGAAAATGAAATATTCCAGCGGCAAACCGAAGCAGTCATCCGACAGCTTGGCCCAGGAGAAATTGGTGAAGTGGCTGCCGAACACCTGCTCGATATGCTCGAAGGAATCGAAGCGGTACATCAACGTGCCCTTCAGCAGGCCGCCTCCCCATTTGTTTTCTGGCGGATCGATACGGATGCGATGCTCGCCCAGGTCATTGCAATTGAGCAGGGAGTAGCAATTCCGGGTCGGCACCGAGCACACCATGTAGCCACCCGATTTCAGCACGCGCGCATATTCGGCGACATGATCCCCGATCTCGGACTTTTCATTGTCCAGGTAATAGATCGCGTTCCAGGACAGCAGGTAATCGAAAAAGCTCTCATCGAAGGGAATGTCGACGTTGGTGCCGCTCTTGATCTGGCTCTTGATCGCGAACGGATGGTCCAGCAATTTCTGCTGGGTGATCTGCGCGGTTTTTTCCGTCACTTCGGTGCCGTACAGCTCGAAACCCAGCTTGTCCAGCAGCACCATGTTGCGGCCATCACCGCAGGAGACATCGCAGATCTTCTTGCCGCGATAATTCTTGTCGATCTTCAGCTTGGGATAACCGCCCACGAACGAGCGCAATACATATTCATTGGGAAAAAGCAGCGAATTGAGGCCGCTGTAGTAGTTTTCCCAGGCATCATATTTTTCTTGCATTTCCGACTCCACTCTTCAAGTCATCAGATTCAAACCACGGCCACGACCACGACCAGCCTCAGATGGGGCGGTGGAATTCGTTGCGCGTCCAGAAGTCGCGCAAGATGTTCCAGCAGCGCGTCGATTCTTCCTGTGCCGCCACCGCCGACACGACCTGTCCCTGCTCTTCGTGAATACGGAAGAAGCTCAGTGCCTCGGTCAGATACGCCGTACTGCCCTTGAGCGCCAGGTTGATATAGATGGCAACGTCGGATGCCCACGATATTTCCTGTCCATCGACGGACATGAAATCCGGCTTCACTTCGGCCACTTCGGATTTCCGGAACATCACGGTGCTCGGCTCACCGACAAAGTTGATCTGCGTCGAGAGTAATGCCGACCCCAGGGACAGGCCATCGATGACCGAATCCTCCTGGACCAGCAACTGGGTGGCGGTGATGTCCGGGAGGAAACTGCCGTTGCGGTCGATGCGCTGGCGCTTCGATGTGGCCAGGGTGATGTCAGGATTGGCGGCAAAGGCCCCGAGCAAACGCTCGACGCAATGCGGCGCCAGCACGTCGTCATCGTTCAGGAACTTGACGAACTCACCCTTGGCCTGCTCCAGGCACAGGCAGTGATTGGAGCGTCCGATATCGGTGCCGGCCTTGGGATTGCGCATGTAACGCACGCGCGCATCCCTTTCCTGATAGTCGCGCACAATGGCCGCGATGGCATCGGTCGGGCAATCGTCCGTGACCAACACTTCGATATTGCGATAGGTCTGCGCCAGCGCGCTTTCCAATGCTTGCCTGAAGTAAGTGGCCTTGTACGACGGCATGACGATGCTGACCAGCGGCTCGGCACCATGCTGGACCTGGCGCTCCGGCTTGCGGAATTCAACGATCAGCTGGGACGACTCACGGTATTCGCGGTCATTCAGCATGGGGTCGGAACTGACGCCATACTCGCAGCGGCCGATCAGTTCCAGGCCGACCATTTTGCCGATGCGCACAAGTTCTTCTTCATCGTAGATCCATTCATGCCCCCACCAGCGCATGGCGATGTTCAGACGCTGGCAGCGACTTGCGGTCCACGGCATGCCAAAGCGCGCCCAGTCGGGGTGGACGCGATTGTTAACGTAGTCACCGATCATGTACTCCAGATCCGGCATGGCAAAACGCACGATGCCGCCCGGCTTGAGGATGCGATGGCACTCGTGCAGCAAGCGAATGCCCTGGTTCGCACCCACATGCTCGAAGAAGTGCTCGCTGTAGATGCCAGTGACGGTTCCGCGCTCCCAAGGCAGCTGCTTGGTCAGATTCAGGTTCATGTCGGCGCCGGGTGCGTCGAGGTCGATATTGATGAAGCCCGGGAAATTCTTGGTACCGCAGCCCAGGTGAAGGTATAGCGCTTGCTTCCCGGCCGGGGCTGGCGCGGCCGTACCGGCACCTTGCACCTTGAGGGGCAGTTGCTGTGGCTGCACTGCGGCGGGTGCGGGCGCGGGCACCGGTGCTGGCGCGGGCGCCGGGGCGGGTGCCGGCGATACCTGTGGCAAGCTCAAACCCGTTGCGGTAGCCGGCGCAGGGACTCCACCGATGGTCAGGCCGAAATCGGCATAGGCGGCGCGCTCCACCAGCGCCACACCCTCGAAGACCAGCACATCGCCGACGAGCTTGTCGTCGTAATACTCGCCATCGAACAGCCCAGGGAAACGGATCAGTGAACTGACGACTTTCTCCACCGGGCCCGGGCCAAGGTAGAGCGCACCACCACCAGCCCAGGTGCGCAACACCGGACGGGAATAGACGCGGCGATTCAACTCCTGGTTGTCGCACAGGCCCCAGTGGAAGCAGCGATCATGCTCCAATCCGCCCGTGGGCACCCCGGCGTAGGCATCGACAGGATAGAGCTCTGCCAGGTTGCGTTTGAGCGCAGCGGCATCGACCAGACCCATCTCGTCGCTCACCTTGAGTACACCGACATTGCTGCCGATATTTTCATAGACCCAGGTCAGCGCGGCGACCACCTTGCGTGGCGTCGATTCGAAGTTATCGGCAACCTCCACCTGCAGCGCCCGTGGATGTGCGATGGAAGGCGTATTGTTGCCGCTGACGATCATGTACTGGACGCCGGCCGCATCGAACTGTTCAGCCAGGCGCAAGGCCTTGGATTCATTCACCTTGCTGGAGATGATCAGCACCAGGTTTTGCAGATCCGAACTCTTCTGCACCACCTTCTTGTAATCGGCCAGGATATCGGCGTTGTAGGGCGCGGTCGCAATGGCTTGCTTCAGGTACCACAGCGCATCACTGGCATTGCCGCGCGCGTGCTCGACCTGGAAGCGCTTGTAGTCGAGCGCCCATTTGACGTTGGAAGGGATATAGGCGAATTCACGTTCAAGGCGTTGGGCTTCCTTGATGATGCCGTCCCAGGTAATGGGAGAGACAGGCATTTCCAGCAGGTTCGTCGCGCGTTCGTTGAAATTCATGTTCAGGTCCGCTGATCTCAGAGGTTGGTTTGGCGGTTCGTCTCGGTAAGCCGGTTCGCACATCCAGAGCCAGGCGCAGGGCATGGGTCGGGCACCATGCCATCATAATTGCCGCCCAGCCATGCAAAGTGAAAAGCACAAGCGCAAATGCCCTTCAGCTTTACATTTTCATAAGAGGAGGGCTTGCATCTGCGCCTGCCGATGTCGCGCCGTCCGCAATATCTTGCACGCCGGGCAACTGACCTGAGATCCCGATGCCAGTGCAGCACGCGACCGCTGGCGCCATACGGTCATGAAATCGGCTAGACTCTGCCCCCTTTTGCTGATCGTGGAGCCAACATCGTGCCGGCCAAGCGCCCGCTTTCCGAGTCCCTGCTGAGCAAGATCACGCTCTCCCGCTTCCTCGAGCTCTCCGGCAAGACCTTCTTGCAACAGGTGGTCGCACTGGAGGAGTCGGAGGATTTCCAGGCACTGCGCCCGTACCTGACCATTTCCGCCCTGCCCGACAGCGAATGGAGCGAGAGCGATACACCAGTGCGTGCAAGCTGCCAGCTGCAATGGCGGCCGGAAACCGAGCAGCCGCGCCTGCAATACCAGTCCCGCTATTTCACCCGCCAATATGGGCTCCTGGCCGAAACCGGCCTGGATGAGCTGCCTGCGGCCCACTGGCCGGCGCCGCAGCGCAAGCTCTGGCAACAGCTGCGCCTGGTCAATACCCGCAACCTGCTCACCCATGCACTGATCCGGGTGGTGGTGCGGGCCCAGCGCGATTACCTGCGCAGCGGCGACATGGCCGACCTGGTGCAATACACGCAACAATCGGCCGCCGACGACATGGCGCAACTGCCCGATACGCAGGGTATCGTCTGCGAGGCCAGCCGCATTTCCCGCCTGGCCGGCCACCTTTGCCTGCTCACTGGCGAGGGGCGGCCTCTGGCGCTATCGCGGCTGTTCGTCAATTCGCGACAACGCAGCCAGTACCTGCTCGACAGCCTGATCAAGGCCGAAGCACTGAGCCTGTTCCAGGGCTATCGCGGCAGGCTGCTCACCGATGACGATCTGGCCGTGATCCTCAACAACGTGCACCAGTTGGGCATCTCCCGGCGCTCCATCACCCATGCGCGACATTCACTGGCCATTCCCGACCACCGCGAACGTCACAAGCACATGCCCTACGTGGCGGCCACCTCCGGTTTTTCGCGCTTGCGGCCGCTACGGCTGGAGTTGCTGGACCATGCCATCCCTGCACGCGCAGGCGTCTACGAGATCCGCCTGCGTGATACCGAGCCGGGTGAGAACACACTCTCGGTACTGCCCTCGCACAACCGCATCCTCTACATCGGTTCATCGACGAACCTGAAAAAACGCCTGCGCGAGCACCTCACCGGCAACAGCAACAACAATGAACTCCACGCGCAACTGGTCCTGGGCAATGCGGAAGTCCGCTACAAGCTCTACGAAACACCCCGATGGATAGAGCGCAAGCTCTACCAGACCTTCGTGCAGACTTTCGGTGCCAGTCCGTGCTGCAACAGAATCAGCCCTTGAGAACGGTGACCTGAATTCAGTTAAAATGCGGATACTTCACTTAACTAATAGTTAAATCGACATTAGCCGCATCCTGGCACCACCTCAGTTGCGCCCGCGCAGATCACTCGTAAATGGCCCTGGGAGTCAGTACGCCGTCGAACACGATGATCCCTCTGCAAATGGAAAATTCCTTGCGCAAGCAAGCCGCACGCCGCACGCCGCACGCCGCACGCCTGACGGCGCTCTCACGTCGCGCTGAAAACCATGTGCGGCGCGGCTTGTGCCGCCTGCTCGCCATTCGCAATCCCTTCTCCCATCCCCCTTAGGCTGGCCTGTCGCGGTCCCTCAGCCGCATCAGGTCGTAACTAAACCACCTCTGCCGGACCGACGTCATGGGCGTCGAGGATCTGGCGAAAACCGTTGTAAAGCAGTGCCTACACCCGGGGAAAGACAATGAATTGGTTCGCGAATCTGAAAGTGAGCAGCAAGCTGGTCGGTGGTTTCCTGATCGTCGCCCTCATCGGCGCCGTCATTGGCACCATAGGAATACTGAAGGCCGGTCAGATCAATGACATGGCCACCCAGATGTACGAAAAGGAAGTACTGGGCCTGCGCCATGCAGCACAAGCCAATATCGATCTATCGGCTGCCAGCCGCGCCATCCGTAGCGCCATCCTGTCGGAGAGCGCGAGTGAGCGCGACTCCAACCTGCAGGACCTGGACGCCCGCCTGACGCGGGCCGCCTCATCCCTGAGCGCAGCCGAGAAGCTGTTCTACACCGCAGAAGGCCAGAAGCTGGTGGCAAATACCCGCCAGGCCTTCCTTGATTACCAGGCTGCCATCAAGGAAACCGCCAGGCTGCTGCATGCGGAACCCTTCAGCGACAAGCGTGCATCGACCGCGCAATTGTTCGGGACCGTGCGCCCGCTGGCCAACCAGGTTGACCAGTTGATGACGCAGATGATGGAAGCCAAGAAGAACAATGCCGATGCCTTGAATGACGAAACCGATGTCATCTACGCCAACATCCGTCTGCTGCTCATCGCCATGACGCTGGGCGGGGTGATCATGGGCGTACTGATCGGCTTGCTTATCTCGCGCAATCTGACACGCCAGCTCGGCGGCGAACCCAAGGACGTGGCCGCCGTGGCCGTGGCCGTCTCTTCGGGCGACCTGAGCACCCCTATCGACATGGGCCGGGCGCGCACCGGCAGCATCGTCAGTGCCATGCACCTGATGCAGACCTCCCTGCGCAAGGTGGTGCAGACGGTACGGACCAGCAGCGACAGCATCGCCATCGGCTCGCGCCAGATCGCCACCGGCAACCTGGATCTCTCCTCGCGCACCGAGGAGCAGGCCAGCTCGCTGGAAGAAACTGCCTCCTCCATGGAAGAACTGACCTCGACCGTGAAGCAGAACGTGGCCAACGCACGCCAGGCCAACGAGATGGCCTCGGTCTCCTCGTCGGTCGCGCAAAAGGGCGGCATGGTGGTGGCCGAGGTGGTGACCACCATGGGCGCCATCAATGAATCGTCGCGCAAGATCGTCGACATCATCAGCGTCATCGACGGCATCGCTTTCCAGACCAATATCCTGGCCCTGAACGCGGCCGTGGAAGCAGCCCGCGCCGGCGAGCAGGGACGCGGCTTCGCCGTGGTGGCCTCCGAGGTGCGCAGCCTGGCCCAGCGCTCGGCCGCCGCTGCCAAGGAAATCAAGGTGCTCATCGAGGATTCGGTGGACAAGGTCGACGTCGGCACCCGCCTGGCCGACCAGGCGGGTGTGACCATGAGCGAGATCGTGGACAATGCCGGCAAGGTCACCGACATCATCGGCGAGATCAGCCTGGCCAGCCAGGAGCAGGCCTCGGGCATCGAGCAGATCAACCAGGCCATCATCCAGATGGACGATGTCACCCAGCAGAACGCCGCGCTGGTGGAAGAAGCCGCTGCCGCATCGCGTTCGCTGCAGGAGCAGGCCAGCGCGCTGGCGCAGATCGTGAGCGTCTTCAAGCTGGACGCCAACGATACCCGCTCGCGTGTCTCCGATGCCCTGCCACCGGCCACCATGGCGCGCCCGACCGCCCTGGCGCCTGTCGCGCCGCGCGCGCTGGCAGCCGACAAGGAGGAAGAGTGGGCCACGTTCTGAGCCTGGCCAGGCCATGCTGAAGCGCATCGACACCACCGTGTGGCGGCGTGGCTATCGCTGCGCCGTCTACGCGCTTCTGGTCCTGCTGATCGGCTCGGGCATCATCCTCTCGCATGTCATGACCGACGCCGCGGCAGCCATCCATCGGGCAACCAGGCCGGCGGTCACCGATGCGCGCGCCGAGGGGGAGGCGCAAGATGCCTCCGCCCTGCTCGAACGACATGCGCTGATCACCCGCAACCTCGATCGCATCGCCAGGCTGGTCTACCTGTTCGACCTGCTGGCGCTGGGTACGGCGGCATTCCTGCTCTACCACGTGCGGGAGCGCTTTCGGGTGGAAGATACCCTGGCACAGCAGGCTGCCCGAGAACCGCTGACGGGTCTACCACATCGACGCGCCTTCGAGCAGCGACTGGCAGGCCTGGCCGGGGTGCCGCACTCGCTCCTGCTGGCAGGCATGCAACGTTTTGACAGGATTTCGTCAGCGTATGGGCATGAGTTCCTCGATCACCTGACCATTGTCATAGCGCAACGGCTGGTCGTCGTGGCCGGGCGATTCGAGGGCGAGGTGTTTCGCCTGGACAGTGGCGGTTTCCTGCTGCTGTATCGCCACACCCTGGGTTCGGCACGCTTCAACGAGGCTGTACAGGCCTTGCGCGAGCAGATGAAGGCTCCTTTTGTCTACCGTGCCCACGAGGTATTTCCGCAGTTGAGCCTGGGGGCAGCCGAATATCCACGACACGGGGCTACGCCTGCGGCGGTACTGCGCAATGTGGCGGCCGCGTCGCAGGCAGCGCGGCAGGCCGGCAATGGCGTGATGGTCACGTACTCGGAAGAGCTCAACGCCGAGGACGAACGTCGCCTCGACCTGGAAACACAAATCGTACACGCCGTGCAGCGCGAAGAACTGTTGCTGTACTTCCAGCCGCAACAACGCCTCTCGGACGGCCGCCTGTGCGGCTTCGAGGCGCTATTGCGCTGGCGCCGCAACGGGCAGTTGATCTCACCGATGGAATTCATCCCTGCGGCAGAACAATCCGGGCAGATCGTCGCCATCGGGCACTGGGTGCTTGAAGAGGCTTGCCGAAAGATCCGACGCCTGCAGGGCAACGGCACGCCGGCACCGGTGGCGGTCAATATTTCACCGCGGCAGTTCCAGCATCCCGGTTTTGCGGCCAGGATCGAGGACTTGCTGGCCAGGACCGGTATCGATCCCGCCCTGCTGGAACTGGAAATCACCGAAGGAGCGGTGATGGAGCAGACCGAGAGCGCCATCGACTTGTTGAAGCATCTGCGCAGGCTGGGGTTGAAGCTGGCCATCGACGACTTCGGCACCGGCTATTCCAGCCTGGGCTATCTGAAACGCTTTCCCATCGACAAGCTCAAGATCGACCAATCCTTCATCCGGCTATTGGGTCAGGGCACACAGGATGCCGCCATTGTGCGGACCGTGATCGAACTGGGGCGCAACCTGCATCTGTGCGTCATCGCCGAAGGGGTTGAAACCTCGCTCCAGAGGGAATGGCTGCAGCGGGCCGGATGCCACCAGATCCAGGGATA
>JAFAMT010000405.1 GCA_019233085.1 Herbaspirillum sp. | reverse complement strand
GCATTTTACTGCATCCTTTTCCGTGATCAGGATGACATCGGCTGCAAGGCCAGCGAAGGGATTGCCGGCAAAGTCGTAATGGTCGGGCAAGGGATGGGCGCTGAACACCAGTCCGGCCCCCTGCAGCGTGGCGAAGAAGCGCCCGGGATTGCCGATCCCGGCTACCGCCGCCAGCCGCGATCCGCCCTCGCCCATCGTCGCCAACGCACGGCGGGCGCAGGGAGGAGCCAGTTGCACGGCCTCATCGGCCTGCAACTGCATGGCATGCACGCCCGCCGGGGCTGCACCGCTGCTGCTGCCGACGTTGAGCACCGAGAAATCACGGCGACGCGACGCCGGCTCGCGCAGCGGACCGGCCGGCAACAGCCAGCCATTGCCGGCGCCACGGGTGTCAGACAGCACGATCTCGATATCGCGCGCCAGCGCGTAATGCTGTAGGCCATCGTCGGAGATGATCACATCGACCTCGGGATGCGCCGCCAGCAGGGCCAGGCCAGCCGCGACGCGACGGCGTCCCACCACCAGCGGCACGCCGGTGCGCTGCACGATCAGCAGCGGCTCGTCACCCACCTGGGCTGCCATCGAGACCGCCGTGACTTCCACGCTGGCCCCGGCACCACCGCCATAGCCGCGCGAGATCACGCCCGGCGTATAACCGGCAGCGCGCAAGGCCTCGATCAGCCAGATCGCAAACGGCGTCTTGCCAGTACCACCGACGAAGACATTGCCCACCACGATCACCGGCACCGGCAACCGCTGCGCCTGCTTGATGCCCAGCGCAAAGAGCAGGCGGCGCAGCCCGGCCAGGGCGCCGAAGAGCAGCGACAGTGGCCACAGCGCGCAGGCCAGCAGGCCGCGACCTTGCCAGGCGCGGCTGAGGACGGCTTCGAGGGTGAGCCTGGAGGTGGGCCTTGTTTCAGCCTGGGCCATAGTGGTTCTGATGCCAGTGTGGATGAGATGAAAACTACTTGCCGCTGGCCTGCGCGGCAAAGGTGACCTTGGGATAGCCGGCCATGCGCGCGGCTTCCAGCACGTTGATCACGGTCTGGTGGGTGGCCAGCGCATCGGCATTGATGATGACCACCGGGTCGCCCTTGCCACCGCCTGCCTTGACCACGGTCTGCATCTCGTCGGACAAGCCCTGCGCATCACGCGCCGAGATGCGCTTGTTGTTGATGGCGTAGCGGCCATTGGCGTCGACCGCGATGTTGAGCTCGAAGGGCTGCTCCAGCGCCTTCTGCGCATCCGCCGTAGGCAGCGTGATCTGCAGCGCCGTGAACTTGCTGTAGGTGGTCGTCACCATCAGGAAGATCACGATCACCAGCAGCACATCGATGAAGGGGATCAGGTTGATCTCCAGGTCTTCGCGGGGGCGTCCCTTGCGGAAATTCATGCTCGGCTCCGGAAAGGCTCAGCGGCGCACGTCGTGCACGATGTCCACGAACTTCACGGCCTGCTGCTCCATGTCGACCACGAAACCGTCGACCTGCGCGCGGAAGTGGCGGTAGAACACCAGCGCCGGCATGGCGATAGCCAGGCCGAAGCCGGTATTGTAGAGGGCAATGGAAATACCATGCGCCAGCTGTGCCGGGTTGGTACCGGCCGCATCCTGGGAGGCGAAGATCTCGATCATGCCCACCACGGTACCGAACAGGCCCATCAGCGGCGCCAGCGACGCAATCGTGCCCAGCGTGGTCAGGAAGCGCTCCAGCCGGTGCGCGGCACCCTGGCCGGCTTCCTCGATGGCTTCCTTCATCACCTCGCGCGGCGCATCGACGTTGCGCAGGCCGGCGGCCAGCACCTGGCCCAGCGGCGAGTTCTGTTCCAGCTTGTCGATCACATCCTCGTTGACGCGTCCGCTCTGGTACACACGCACCACCTCGGCCAGCAGGTCCGGCGGCAAGATGCGGGCGCGGCGCAGGTAGACCAGTCTTTCGATGACCAGCGCCAGGCCGATGATGGAAGCGATCAGCAATGGCCAGATCGGCCAGCCGGCGGCGAGGATGATGGCGAGCAAAACGTACTCCTAATGAAATGCGGGGTGGATCCGGGGGTGGCAGGACGGCTGCAAGGGCAGGCACATGGATAGCCGTCGTCTTCTGCGGTGCAGAATGTAGCCTGTTGCGCCGGCCTCGGCAAGCACTGCCGGCTTGGCTTTACAATGCCGCATTGTATCGCCCCTGGACCCGCCACGCCCCATGCCCGCTGACAAGTATCCCCCCTTCCCTGCCGCCCGCCCGCTCCAGCCTGCCGCCACCGGCGCCGATGGCGGACCGCCGGTGCTGACCGTCTCAGGCCTGAACCAGGCCGTGGCGCGCATGCTGGAGCGCAATTTCCCGCTGATCTGGGTCAAGGGCGAGATTTCCAATTTCACCCGCGCCGCCTCTGGCCACTGGTACTTCAACCTCAAGGACGAGGGCGCCCAGGTAAGGGCTGTGATGTTCAAGGGGCGCGCCCAGTACGCCGGCTTCATGCCGCGCGAGGGAGACAAGGTCGAGGTGCGCACGCTGGTGACTCTCTATGCACCGCGCGGCGACTACCAGTTGAACGTCGAGGCGATCCGCCGCTCGGGCGTGGGTGATCTCTACGCCGCCTTCCTGCAACTGAAGGAAAGACTGGAGCGCGAAGGCCTGTTCGCCCGCGAGCGCAAGCGCGCCCTGCCGCTCTTCCCGCGCCGCATCGGCATCGTCACCAGCCCCCAGGCCGCCGCCCTGCGCGACGTGCTGACCACCCTGCGCCGCCGGGCCCCGCATGTGGAAGTGGTGCTCTATCCCACGCCGGTGCAGGGCGAAGGCGCGGCCCAGCGCATCGCCGCGGCCATCCAGACCGCCTCGGCCCGGGCCGAATGCGAGGTGCTGCTGGTCTGCCGCGGTGGTGGCAGCATCGAGGACCTGTGGTGCTTCAATGAGGAGGTGGTAGCCCGTGCCATAGTCGAGGCCAGCATGCCGGTCATCTCCGGTGTGGGCCACGAGACCGATTTCACCATCGCCGACTTCGCCGCCGACCTGCGCGCCCCCACCCCGACGGCCGCCGCCGAGCTGGCCGCGACCGCTCGCGAAGACTGGCTGGCCGAGTTGCGCGGCCATGCCGACGATCTCACCCGCGCCCTGCGCCGCTCACTCACCGACAAGGCCCAGACGGTGGACTGGATGGCGCGCCGCCTGGTCAACCCCGGCGCCACCATCACCCACGAGCGGGTCAAGCTGGCGGCCCTGCAAACCCGGCTCTCGCACGCCACCCGCGTGCCGTTGACGCGCATGCGCCATCGCCTGCAGCAGGCCGCCACCCACCTGGCCCATCAATTGCCCGACACCACCCACGCCCGGCGCGACCTGGGCGACCTGGCGCGCCGCCTGCAGGGCGCGCAGGCAGCGCAGCAGCTGCGCCAGCGCCAGGCACTGGCCGGCCTGCAGACCCAGCTGGAGCTGCTGAACCCGCAGCGCACGCTGGAGCGCGGCTATGCCATCGTCAGCGACCGCCAGGGGCGCGTGCTGCACGGCCCGGCCGAGCTGGCCGCGCGCAGCGAGATCACCATCCGCCTGGCCCAGGGCAGTGCCGAGGTCGGCATCGCCAGCGTACAGCCCCGGCTGGATTGAGAGAGGCGATGAACGGGGATCGCCTGGGGTATTGACAGCCGTGGCAGACTTTTTTTTCATAAGCTTTTAACGCCCGGACCCGGCCCTCGCCACCGTGACATGCGTACCACGCATGCCAGGATGAGCTGGAACGTCTTGCTGCCGCTGGCATCTACGGATTTCCCGCCCTGCGGGCCGCCACCATGCCAAACGGAACAATTCGCATTACCGTAGCGCATGCGAAAGACGGCACGGCAAGCACTGCATTTGACCGAGTGCAAAGAATTGCCTTCCGCTTTAGAATCGCAGGTTCGGAACAGACCCCTTTGTAGCAAACCAACAAGACTGAAAGGATTCATCATGGCACATACCCTTCCGGCACTGCCTTACGATCTGGACGCGCTGGCGCCCACGATTTCCAAGGAAACCCTGGAATATCACTACGGCAAGCACCACCAGACCTATGTGACCAACCTGAACAACCTGATCCCGGGCACCGAATTCGAAAACCTGTCCCTGGAAGAGATCATCAAGAAATCCTCCGGCGGCATCTTCAACAACGCTGCCCAGGTGTGGAACCACACCTTCTACTGGAACGGCCTGACCCCGAAGGGCCAAGGCGCTCCGAGCGGCGCGCTGGCTGACGCCATCAACGCCAAGTGGGGCGGCTTCGACGCCTTCAAGGCCGAGTTCACCAAGCAAGGCCTGGCCAACTTCGGTTCCGGCTGGACCTGGCTGGTCAAGAAGGCTGACGGCACCCTGGACATCGTCAACACCACCGGCGCCGGCACCCCGCTGACCACCGACAGCAAGCCGCTGCTGACGGTCGACGTGTGGGAACACGCCTACTACATCGACTACCGCAACGCACGCGCCAAGTATGTCGAGAACTACTGGGGCATCGTCAACTGGGACTTCGTGGCCAAGAACTTCGCCTGATCTTGCGCTGTCGCCTTCCCGGCAAGAAAAAACCACGCGCGAGCGTGGTTTTTTTTCGCCTGTACGATCCGCAGCAGTGCTCAGGAGAAGCGATCCAGCACGCTGTACCAGGCCACTCCGGCGGCGATATAGAAACGCTGCAAGCCATGCAGCGGGATGGGCTGGATCGTACTGACCGGAAAGGGGAACACCGCCCCTGCCTGCCCGGTCAGGCGCTGCGCCAGGCAGCGGCCCATGGTACTGGCCATGGCAATGCCACGGCCGTTGTAACCCAGCGCGATGCTCAGGCCGGCGGCCGGTTCATGCACATGCGGCAGGAAGTCGCGCGTGATGGCCACCCGCCCCGACCAGCGGTACTCGTACTCCACCCCGGCCAGCTGCGGGAACAGCAAGGCCACCGAGCGCTCCAGGTGGGCAAAGTCCTGCGGCCCGCGCGGCTCGCTGAAAGGCCCGCGTCCGCCCATGAGCAGGCGCCCCTGCGCATCGCGCCGGTAGTACAGCAGCAGGCGACGCGAATCGGATGTGACCTCACCACCCGGCAGGATGCTGGCACCCAGCTCCGGCGAGAGCGGCCGGGTAGCGACGATGAAGCTGTTGGCGGCGATCACCGATTGCCGCAGGTGCGGCCACAGTTCATCGGTGTAGCCATTGGTGGCCAGCACCACGCGTTCGGCATCGATATGCGGCCCCTGCGCGCTGTGCAGGCGCCAGCTGCCCTGGCGGCGTTCCAGCTTCGCCACCCGCGTGCCACCGTGGATGGCTACGCCCAGCCGCTGCGCTGCTTGCGCCAGTCCCCGGCAATATTTCAGCGGATGCAGGCTGCCGGCCCGCTCATCCTTCCATCCCCCCACGTAGGCGCCGGTCCCGATGCGGCGCGCCACCTCGGCACCATCCATCAGTTGGGCCGGCGCGCCCTCGGCCATCCACTGGCGCGCCCGCGCCTCCAGTGCGCGCATCACCTTGGGCGAGTGAGTAGGCTGGATCCAGCCGGCACGTTTCGCATCGCACTCGATGCCATGGCGGGCAATCAGGTCGAACACCGTATCGGCAGCCGAGCCGATGGCCGCAATCAGCGGGTCAGCCACCGCACTGCCGAACATCACGCGCAGCTGGTCGGGGTCATACTTCAGGCCGGGGATCACCTGCCCGCCATTGCGCCCGGAGGCGCCCCATCCGGGGGCGTGCGCATCCAGCACGCAGACGGACACACCGGCCTGGGCCAGGTGCAGGGCGGTGGACAGGCCGGTATAACCGGCCCCGACGATGGCCACGTCATAGCGTGCACTGGCCTGCAGGGGCGGTGCCTCGGGCAGCTCGCCGCCAGTGGCCGCCCACAGGGAGAGCGGGAAGGCCGCTTTGGAATGCTGTGTCATGGACAAGACCTCGCTCTCACTTGCCGATCACACGGCGCAGGAAATCCTGGGTGCGCGCATGCTGCGGCTCGGACAGCACCTGCGCCGCCGCACCGGATTCGACGATGCTGCCGCTATGCAGGAAGCACACGCGGTCAGCCACTTCGCGGGCAAAGCCCATCTCATGCGTAACCACGATCATGGTCATGCCATCGGCGGCCAGCGTGCGCATGACTGCCAGCACCTCGCCCACCAGTTCGGGGTCCAGCGCCGAGGTCGGTTCGTCGAAGAGGATCGCTTCCGGTTGCATGGCCAGCGAGCGCGCAATGGCCACGCGCTGCTGCTGGCCGCCGGAGAGCTGGGCAGGATAGGCATCGCAACGCGCCGCCAGCCCCACCTTGTCCAGCAGCGCCATGGCCTGGGCCCGTGCCTGCTCGCGGGGCAGGCGATTGACGAAGATCGGCCCCTCGGTCACGTTCTCCAGCACCGTGCGATGCGGGAACAGGTTGAAACGCTGGAACACCATCCCCACCCGGGTACGCAGGCGGTGGATATCCGGGCCATCCCGATCGACGCGCTTGCCGTCGATCAGGATGTCGCCGCGCTCATAGGACTCCAGTCCATTGATACAACGCAGCACCGTCGACTTGCCCGAGCCCGACGGGCCGATCAGGCAGACCACCTCGCCCTCGGCCACCGACAGCGAGACATCCTTGAGCACTTCGTGCTGGCCGAAACACTTTGAAATACGCTTGACCTCGATCATCGCGCCCTCCCCTTGCTGTTGCGGATCTCCAGGCGACGGATCAGGAACACCAGCGGCAGCGACAGCAGCAGGTACAGCACTGCCACGGTGGTATAGACGGTCATGTTCTGGAAGGTGCTGGAGGCGATCATCTGGCCGGCGCGGGTCATCTCCAGCACGGTGATGGTCGAGACCAGCGAGGAATCCTTCAACATCATCACCAGCGTATTGCCATAGGGCGGCAAGGCGATGCGAAAGGCCTGCGGCAGGATCACGCGGCGCATGATCAGTGGCCCGCGCATGCCGATCGATTGCGCCGCCTCGATCTGGCCCACATCCACCGCCTCGATGCCGGCGCGGAAGTTCTCCGCCTGGTAGGCCGAATAGGCGATGCCCAGGCCGATCACCCCCGCCTGGAAGGCCGAGAGCTGGATACCGATGTCGGGCAGCACGAAATAGATGTAGAACAGCTGCACGATGATGGGCAGCCCGCGGATGATGTTGACGATGGTGGCCCCCGCCAACGCCACTGGCTTGACGCGTGAGACCTTCATCAGGGCCAGCAGCAGTCCGATCACCGAACTGAGCAGGAAGGAATAGATCGTGACTTCGACAGTGACCAGCGCTCCCTTGAGGAGGATGGGCAGGAAGTCCAGCACGTTTTGCAGGAGCATGGGCAGTAGCGGACGATGACGATGGCAGCAGGCTGGCCGGGCGCCGATGGAGCAGCGCCCGCCCTGGCCGATGACGATGCAGGTGAAGCTGACCCGGGATCAGTTCAGCTTCCACTGCTCCACGATGCGCGCCAGCGTGCCATCGGCCTTGAGCTCGGCGATCGCCTTGTTGAGCCGTTCCATGAGCTTGGGATCACCCTTGCGGATGACCAGGCAGACATCGCCCATCAGGGTGGACTGGTATTCCTTGACCAGGCGCACCTGCGCATTGGCGCCCTGCGAAAGCTGGTATGCCACGATGGGGCGGTCGCCGAAGCCGGCCTTGATGCGGCCCAGGCCGACGTCGCGCATCATGTCGGCCACCGAATCGTAGGTCTTCACTTCCTTGAAGCCACCCTTCTTGTTCAGGGCATCCACGAAGACGGTGCCGACCTGGGCGCCAACGATCTCGCCCTTGAGGTCATCGAGGTTCTTGTAGCTCTTCGTATCCTGGGCATTGACGAACAGGCCCTCACCGTAGGAATACACCGGATCGCTGAAGTCCACGATCTGGGCGCGCGCCTCGGTCTTCAACATGGCCGCGGCGATGATGTCGATCTTGTTGCCGGTCAGAGAGGGGATCAGCGCGGCAAAGGGCGTCTGCTGGATATTGACCGAGAAGCCG